>NZ_JACJEI010000019.1:0-89043 GCF_014163985.1 Pseudoalteromonas sp. SR41-4
AATCAATAGCAACTAAATTACAATGTGCCATGTATGGACTCCTAATTTGGTAAAAGATTCTCTGCAGTTTCTTTATACCGTACTCTCCCGTTAATGGGGAGGAGTCCATACATCTGCTACGAATACATGGCTCTAATGCTCTTCATCAAAGATTTGAATTTGATTGCGGCCTGATTTTTTTGCTACGTAGAGTGCGCTGTCGGCGGCGAGGATCATCATATCTGCGGTGGTATGTTTATCTGGTGTACAGCTGTAACATCCGATGCTGAGGGTGAGGTGGTCGGCGATGTTTGAATTTGGGTGCAGGATATTTAGTTGACTGATTTGCTGTTGCAGTAATTTGGCAAATTTTAAACAGTGGGTTTTATCAATGCTGGGTAACACAATTGCAAATTCTTCTCCGCCGTAGCGGGCTGCTAAATCACCTTGTCGCTTACATAAGTTATGTAGTGCATGGGCAACTTGTTTGAGCGCTTCATCGCCTTGCTGGTGGCCATGATTGTCGTTATAAAGTTTAAAATAATCGATATCACAAATGACTAAACTCAATGGTTGATTTGAGCGTGTTGCACGTTGAATTTCATTAAGTAATGTTTGATCAAAACAGCGACGATTGGCGATATTTGTTAGGCTGTCGAGGTTTGCTTGTGATTGCAGTTCTTGGTTGACCAATAGTAATTGTTGTTGAGCTTGCTCTAAGCGTTGTTTATACAGAACGTTTTTGAGTGCATTGGCAATAATTTCACCCACCAGTTTGATCCGCATAAGATCGGTGTCGGTCCAGTGGCGTATATGTGTTACGCAATCACAGCCAATAAAACCAAACAAGGAGTTCTCAGAGCGAAGCCCAATGCATAAAACAGATTTGATCCCTTCGGATTCAAATTCAGCTTTTTCGGCTGCAGCGGCTGGAGGGAGTAAATTAACATTCGGTACCTTAAAAACGTGCTTTTCGTTCATCATAGTAAAAAAGTACGGTAGTAAATCTTGCTGAATACCTTGCAGCTTTTCTTTAAATGGCTTGATCTGTGTATTAACCCATTCATGGGTATTACTCATTTCTTTGCCGTCTTCGCTAAATTGAAATAAATAGCTGCGGTCAGCATCACAAAATGTACCTATGGTTTTTAAAGCACTTTCGATTTGTTGGTCTAGATTATCTATCTGTATATCAATTAGTTGCGTTGATATTTTTGCTATTACTTCGTCAAAGTCAGCTTGCACAGAACACGATGAGTGTGATTTTAACACCAGCATCATTAATTGTGGGCCAATTAGACTGTAGGTGACTGTTACACAGGATATTGTGTGTTTTGTGGCGATATTATAGGTTTGTTCGGTGTTATTTTGGGGAGTTAAAAAGGTGTGATAATCAACAATCGTGTGGTTTTCTGTTTGTTTAATAGATAAGTGCTGAAACGCTTTTTCTACTGGACTTATTGCCGGCATTAAATTTAGTAACTGTTGGCTCAATGCATTGGCGTGCAGCGTGTCTGTTTGTTGATCAAACAATACGATTGCAAGTGGTAAGGCTTGTAAAGATTGCCAAATTTCGTCTACAGAATACTGTCTCACTGGATTTCCAACTTCCTATTAACAAATTAAGCTTACATTCAATTTTAAGAAAATGGTACTTTAATTAGCCGTTTTATATATAAATTAACTCGATATTAAGTTTTTAGTGCGTTTGACTGATGGAAGTACTACAATTGATACTGTATATCATTACTCTTTTAACGTTTTTTAGAATGATGACTCTTAGCACACTAAAGCACAGGTAAAACCGCCTTTCATGACCGACATTACAACTCACCAAGCATCACGACGCAGATTATTAATTGCATTAGCCATCACTAGCTCATTTATGATTATCCAAGTGATTGGTGCCTATTATGCAAACTCTCTTGCTGTATTAGCCGATGCAGGGCATTTATTTGTTCATAATAGTTCTTTATTTATTGCTTTGATCGCATCGAGCTTAGCGATTCATTTAGCTAAAAACTACAACGATGGTTATCAAAAAGCAGAGTTGACCGGTGGTTTGATCAATGGCTGTTTATATTTGGCGATCAGCCTGGTGATTTTATACGAAGGCGGCGAGCGCTTTGTACATCACCATGAAGGACAAGGGCCAGTTGTAAATAGTTATTTAATGTCGGTTATTGCCGCCACTGGATTTTTATTTCACGGTGCCGCAGCATGGGTATTATATAAAGGTAGAAAGGCCAGCTTTAATGTTTATGCGGTATTTTTACATTCATTTTTTGATTTGATTTCAACCGTGTCTACGTTTATCGCCGGTATACTTATTTATCTAACGGGTTGGAGTGTTATTGATATTTTATCAAGCATGTTGATTGCGTTATTTGTTTTGTTTACAGGCGTAAAAGTAATTGTTGGTTGTGTTAAAGGTCTGCGTTTAAATAAAGCAAAACTACCTGATGTGGCCGATATTGAAAGTGCCATAGGGCAAGTTGAGCACGTAGAAAATGTACATAATGTTACGGTTATGCGCCGCGATAAGGAGTTAGTTGTAGGGGCGCATGTGGTACTTAAACAACATTGCACTAAAGAAAAACATGATGAAGCATGTCGACTTAAAGTTGAGCAATTGTTAGCCCAGCAATTTAATGTTGGTAATAGCGTTTTACAAATCGAAAGCCATGGTTGTCAGCATTAAATACAAGTAGTTAACTTGGCAAAATGCGTTTTTTCTTTTACTTTTAGATATAGTCTATTTTATTCGGAAGCAAACATTGCCGTTTTCTCAGCATCGATATTTTGCATTTAGCTGCACCATACTTTTGGGCGTGTTGGCCGGCTTTGTTAATTTACTGCCATTTTGGTTTCTAGACAGCTCTGAATTTTTATTTGGTCAGCTTTTTGTTTTAATTTGTTTGTTGCTATTTGGCTTACGCTACGCGTTAATTGCTTGCGCTATCAGTGCGGCTTTTATTTTTTATCGCTGGGGGCATTGTTGGCCATCAATCGTATTTGTTGGCGAAGTACTTTGGCTGTATCATTTTAGCTTTAAAGCCGCACGGCTGCTGTTTATCCGCGGTATTATTTATTGGCTGTTAATAGGTATTCCACTGCTGGGGCTAATTGGTTATTTTATCATTGAGCTACCCATACTTGCTATAGTAACAGCCTTAGTTAAGTACTTCTTAAATGCCGCTATTGTTTTATGTGTTATTGATTTATTGAGCTTTTTCTTTATTCAGCAGGTATGGCAAAAGCGACCAAATTCGTTGTATAAAATTCTTAATTACATTGTAAGCATTCTCATCATTTTAGTGGTGTTATTAACCTCCATTGTACTTACCAACAATCATTACGCGCGTATCGAATACGAAGTGAAGGCGCAGCTTTCTGAAAAATCTGAAGACATTGCCGAAAAAATCGACCTGTATTTAAATGACTATCGCCGTGGCATCGTATTAACTGCAAAAGCCATAGAGCAGGGGGTTGATAAACAGTTAGCACTGAGTCATTTGATGGCACTATACCCTAACTTTCTTACATCAATGGTTACGGATGAAAACGCAATTGCGCGGATATTTTACCCACTTAGTTTACAAGAAAGCTTAAAAGGTATCGATTTATCGGTTGCCGATCGGGATTACTTTACAATAGGTAAAGACTCGCCAACAGGCTATATTTCTAATGTTTTTAGGGGCCGAGGATTTGGTAATGAACCTATTGTTGGTGTTGCTGCACCAGTGCATATTAACGGGCGTTTTCGGGGAGTTGTTGAAGGCTCGTTAGTGTTGGGCTCATTTTTGCAATTTAGGCCAACCATATTTGATAATGATGGTGAATTGATAATTCTTGATGCCAAAAAACACGTGGTATTTAGCACCTTGCCTAATCATTATTCGGTATTGACTCAGCTCACTGAAGATAAATTTACCCAGTTAAAAGGTGATCAACAAGCCATTATGACCACCGACATTGATGGTGAACAATATTACGTAAAAATATATTTATCACAGCATCAAGGCTGGTATGTGGCAAGCTTATTAAAACGTAAATACGCTAATCTTGTGGCGGCAAGTGCGTGGGGGCAATCACTGTTACTGACTTTTGTGGTGATTATTTTGATCAGTATTTTTATCACCCAGTTGAGCCGTTGGTTGGTAAGGCCAATAGAAGAGCTTACCGAACAAATCGATGCCTTTGATCCTAAAGCTGATATCAGTGATTTACAGACTCAAAATAATGCGTGGCTGGAAGTACTGAGTTTACAGCAGCAATTTGCAACTTTAGCATTTAAATTGACCAGCAACTTTAAAGATCTAGAACAAGTAAATACTGAAAATGCAGCACTTAATCTGCATTTAAAACAGTTTAATGTAGAGTTAGAGTATCAAGTAAATGAAAAAACAGATGAATTAGTTAAAGCTGTGGCAACTGCAAATCAGGCCAGTAAAGCTAAATCACAATTTTTAGCGAATATGAGTCATGAAATTCGCACCCCGTTGAACGGTATTATGGGGCTGACTGATATTTTACTTAATGCTGATGACGTGAAGTTGGAATACCGTGAACAGTTGCAAATGATACAGCAAAGCGCAAAAAATCTATTATTGATTTTAAACGATATTTTAGATTTTTCTAAAATTGAGGCGGGGGCGGTCAAACTAGATATTCATATAGTTAATGTACGAAAACTGCTTACCCAGTTAGCGCAGGTGTTTACAAATACTGGCGTACAGCCAGGCGTTGAATTTGTCTTAAATATTGCCCCGTCAGTACCAGATGTAGTGCAGTTAGATTCACTAAGGTTAAGCCAAATTGTCAATAACTTGTTGAGTAATGCAGGGAAATTCACGAAAACTGGTAGTATAACTATGAACATTGATTATGCTGATAATCATTTGTTTGTGGCTGTAATAGACACCGGTATTGGTATTTCTGGGCAGCAGCAATCATCGTTGTTTAGTGAGTTTACTCAAGCCGATATTTCAACCACGCGGCAATATGGTGGTACTGGTTTAGGCTTGGCTATTTGTAAGCGAATAGTTCAGTTAATGGGGGGCAAGCTTAAATTACACAGCGAGATTGGCAAAGGCAGTTGCTTTACTATCACCATTCCTGTTGAGGTGGCGCAACTCAGTGACGAAGTTGACATACAGCAAAACATCCCTGATTTAACTGGATTGAAAGTATTACTGGTAGAAGATAACCAAATCAATCAAATCGTTATTGCTAAAATGCTCAGTGATACTCATTGCACCTTAGAGGTTGCTAACGATGGTGAAAAAGCACTGGCGTGCTTACAACACAACATGGCCGATATTATTTTGATGGATTGCCAAATGCCTATTATGGATGGGTACCAGTGCACAGCTGAAATCCGTAACAATGGTGCTCAATTTGGCCCTGTGGTTATTATAGCCATTACTGCTAATGCTTTTGAAGACGATCAAAAACGTTGTTTAGAAGTGGGTATGGACGATTTTATTGCCAAACCGGTCGATCGTGCCCAACTTTTTCAATGCCTTAAAAAGTGGGCTGATACATTGAGTTAACTAGCTATGTAGTTTGCAATTTCTCTTGCAGTGCTTGGATATACGCATCGCTAATGAGAATCTCGGCAGTTGTTGGTTTTGCAAAGTAATAGCCTTGAAGGTCATCGCAGCCGATACTGTTTAAAAAGCGTATTTGCTCAATTGTTTCTACACCCTCTGCAATGCAATACAGATTTAGGTTTTCAGCTAAGGTATGGATTGTTCTGATAATTGACTCATTATTGCTATCTCGCCCGATATTACGCACAAAGCTTTGATCAATTTTAATCACATCAATTGGAAATTGACTTAAATACGTTAAAGATGAATACCCGGTGCCAAAATCATCCAATAACAATTTAAAACCAGCGCTTCTGAGTGCTTGCAGCTGCTTAGCCGCTTTGTTTTTGTCATCAAGCAAGGTGTTTTCGGTGATCTCTAAACGTAACTGAACAGGTTTTATATGATGCTGATTTAGAATAAGTAATAAGCGTTCGGCTAAATTAGACTTTAAAATATGCACTGGTGATAAGTTTAAAGATAGGTAAAACCGCGGATTAGCTTTAAATAATGGTGCGAGATCTTCAAGTGCACGGGTCAGCGCTTGCTCGGTGAGTACATCGATTAAACCAGTTTCTTCAGCAATAGGAATAAACACTGCTGGGGATATCAATTCAGCCTGATGCTGCCAACGCATTAAGAGCTCTACACCTTTGATTTTTTTACTTTTATTGTTAACAATTGGCTGGTAATTATTAAAAAACAAATCGTCCTTGTAGGCGTCTTTTAAAGCATTTTCGAGCAGCAGCTTTTGGGTGATTTGGTTATTCATTTGTTCAGTGAAAAACTTAAAGCCGTTGCGGCCCGATTGTTTTGCATGCATCATCGCTATATCGGCATTACGAATAAGCTCATCGGTGGTATCGGCATCAAATGGGTAGAGTGCCACACCGATACTGGCCGAGATATTAATTGCAAAATCGTTGATCACCACCCGTTTTGCAAGCTCTGCAGTTAGGCTACGTACTAAGTTACTTAAACTTTGTGGTGAGTCTAAGTTTTTAATCAATAACAAAAATTCGTCACCACTTTGACGCCCGACAATGGCATTATTATCAAGCATGCTATTCATTCGATGGGTAATATCACATAATAGCTGATCGCCAACCGCATGACCAAACGAGTCATTCACCGGTTTGAATTTATCTAAATCTATAAACAGCAAAGCAACAAGGCTCGCGCGCGTATCGGCATCTTTGATCGCATGCGATATCTTTTGATACATTAATGTTCTGTTTGGCAGCTTAGTTAATGGATCATAGTTTGCCAGATAACGAAGCTCATTTTCAGCACGTTTTTGCTCAGTTAAATCAGAAATAACTACCACATAATAGCTCACCACATTACTGTCTTTTGCCACTGCGGTAATACTGATATGAATGGGGTGCGACGGATTTATCTTAGTTTTTATATATGCGTCACCGCGCCAGTTCTGCTTTGGCTGCAATGATTTTAGAATATTGATGAAGTCGACATATTGTTTTTTACCCAGTGCCGCTAAAAACCTTTTTAGCTCAAGCTTTGCTGGTTTTTTTTGCATTGAGAAGGCTTCAGCAAAGCTATTATTAACAGAAAATGGAATGAGTTGACTGTCTAAAATAAGTAGCCAATCGTTTATTTGACTAAAGGCTTCACCTAATACCGCAGCTTGATGTGCTGTAGCACGCTGCTCTGTAATATTAGTATAAATTCCAGCTAATCTTGTAGGATAGCCTTGCTCATTCGTTTCTATCACTTTACCTATGTCGTGGTACCAAAGCCAGTTTCCATTAGCATGTTGAAGCCGATACGTGACCTGCCATTGTTGAGCATTTTTTTGAGTGATGAATATATGCCAATCATGCAGTATTTTGCGCTTATCATCAGGGTGTATTAATGCGCAAAAATCGTCAAAATTAAACTTCTGAGGCAAAGTTTGATAGCCTAGTTCGTGTTTTAAGCGCTGCTGTTTTATCCAATGTGCGCCAATATCAACTTCCCATACACCGCTTTTACTACTGTTTAAAGCAAGCTCAGTTTGTTGTTGTGATTGCAGTATTTCATCATGAGTATGCTTAATAATGCGCTGACGAGAGCGGTATTGCCAAAAAATAACAAATAGCACTAAAAACGTAAGTAATAAATAAAGACTTATTGCAAGAGGAGAACGCCACGGGGCATAAGCAACGTTAAAGTTAAGCGTTTTTTCATCACCGAGGCCTGAGTCATTTAAGTTATATGCTGCGATTGTAAGTTGATAATCACCAGCAGGAAGTTTAGTAAAAAAGACTTTATTGTTATTTAGCTTTTCATAGCTTAATTTACTTGGGCCAGTTAATGACACCTTATAGCGTGTTCTATCAACATTTTGAAAATCAAAGTTGGAAAAACTAACTTCTAAACCCATGTCTTCATCAGTCAGTTGTAAAGGCTGGTTGGCGTATTGCAATGGATGATAATTAAGTGAGCGTGAGAGTAACGATATATCGGTGATTTCAGTCACAGTGCTGTCACGATCATTAGGGACGGATAAAAAGTCTTGTGGGGCGAGTGTTAGCACGCCACGTGTGCTGCCAAAGGCTAAGCGGCCATCGTTTAACAGTGTATGTGAGTCGATATTAAATTCATTCACAGTTAAGCCATCTTTAACAGTATATGCATTGAGTTGCATTGAACTTAAATCGAGCCGATAAAGGCCATTTTTACTGCTGATCCATAAAAAGCCAAATTGGTCGATTTGCAAAGCGACAATTTTTTTAGTTTTAATGCCATTACTGAGGTTTATACGGTGTTTTACTTCATAGCTGTTGGCGTCAAGACCAATTAGCCCTTCTTGGGAAGAGGCAAGCCATAGCGTATTGTTATAATCGATCACCCAGTCATCAATAGTGACATAATTTATTGGGTTATAATTTTCAACTTTGTATATTAAGGTGAGTTTTTGGCTAGACTCATTATAACGATATAACGCCCCAGATACGCTGATCAAATAGTCATCGGGTTTATTAGGTAACGGTTTTAAAAAGGTGTGCACGTTGACGGGATCTAACTGCTCTTTGAGTCCTTTAATTACGTTAGTCTGACCACTGTTTCCATCATACAGGAAATAATCATTCTCGCTAAAAAATGCAAAGGTATCAGTCGTGATTTGGTGATAGCTATAAGCTGGGCCGCTGTCGATAATGGCTTGTGTATTGCCTTGCATTGGTAGAGCTATTTTTTGTTCGGTTTTTTTGTCAAATAAAGCAAGACCATCATAAAGTAGTAACCACAAATAACGATCTGGCTCATTTAAGTGTGCCGAGGCAATGCCATACACAGCAAATTGGCCATAAAACGCTTTAGTGTCATTGCTGACTAAGTAAGTTTTCTTTGTTGTCCCATCTTGGCGCATTTTGGCAAGACCATTATCGGTGCCCAGCCAAACGTTATGATTGTCTTGGTAAACAGCAAAGATCACATTACTGTGCAATTTATCATTACTGGTGATTTGAATATTGCCAAAACGCCTTGCTAAAGTTGACCAAGTAAAAACACCTTGTGAGCGCGAGGCAAGCCACATAAGCCCTGTTTTATCGACCATTACATCTAAAATCGTGTTGTCGGTCATGTTGAATTTACTTTGATCAAAACGAAGAAGAAACTCATTGTGATCAGTATGGCGATGGTATTCATACAGACCATCCTCGGTGACTATAAATTCACCATAAGGGGTATTAACGTAGTCCCAAATATTATGTTCTGCAAGCAGCGTTTTTACGTTGTTGAAGTCTAGTAACTCATTGTTATTAAATGCAATAGAATAAAAACCTTCGACCGTGCCAACCAGCAGGCCAAGCTGCGAGTCGACGGTTAAAAACTTGATATTATTGTTATCGAGGTTGAGCTTATCCTTGGCAACTAAAGGTATTTTAGTTATATGTTCATCAATTAATGATTTAGAGTACAACCCATCAGTGGTGGCAATATACAAAAAGTCATTATGAACAGTAATTGCGCGGACAAAATTATCATCTTTACTGATTGAAAACTCATGGGTATAGGTATTTTTTTGTGGATCAAAGGCATACACATGTTGGTTAATGGCGTAATAAAACAGCTGCTGATGTTCGGCGATGGCAAAAATAGGAGAAAAGTGTTTATCTTCAGCGTTTAACTTACCTGAATAAACTTTACTGACTTTAAGTGTCACAGGATCTATAAGAAACGCACCAGAATATTCAGTTGATACAAAAATATCGCCATTGCTTGTTTCAAACAACAGAATAATCGAGAGTTGATCCAGTGTGTATTCACCAGAGAATATTTTTACTTCGTAGCCATCAAACCGGTTTAAACCTTGCATCGTTCCGATCCAAATAAACCCTAGTTTATCTTGCAGTGTGCTAGTAACGTGGCCTTGTGATAACCCTTCATCAGTGGACAAGCGTTGTAATTGCTGAGCATAGCTTTGAGCACTTGAATTAACACTAAACAAAGTGCATAAAATACTAAATAAAATGAAAAAAAAGTTATTCAACCGCACTTATGATACAGCTCCCCTGAGGTAAAATAGTTGTTATCCGTTAGTAAATATAGCATAACAACTTACAGTTTAATTAAAGAATTAACTTTATATAACAAATCACTTATGCTGTTAGTTATGTTTAGATTACAGGATGTTCACATTGCCTCATTCATTTAATGCTCACACCATGCAAAGTCTGCTGTTAGTTGTCGATATTCAAGACAAATTAAGTCCTGCGATGCCTCGGTATGAACAAGTAAAACAGGTCACAGTGCAATTAGTAAAAGCCGCACAATTGTTGCATATTCCTATTTTAGTCACCGAACAATATAAACAAGGGCTTGGCGAAACTGATCAGCAATTAAAAGCTCAGATTGGGCAGGCTGAATACTTTGATAAAACCCACTTTAGCGCGTGTAAAGAGGCTGGTTTTTTAGAGCTTATTGCTAGCTATAAACGCCCGCAAATTATTGTAGTTGGTATGGAAGCGCATGTATGCGTATTACAAACTTGTTTAGATTTACTGGCGCAAGGTTATCAGGTGTTTTTAGTCATGGATGCGGTTAGTTCGCGTAATGATCTGCACCGCGATTTAGCTATAGCTCAGTTAAGACAAGCAGGTGCTGTGATCAGCTGCGCTGAAAGTGTGATTTTTCAATGGACCGAAGTGGCAGCGACACCTGTATTTAAAGAGATTTTAAAGATTGTTAAATAAGCTTGGCAACAAGAAGAGAATAATTTCACTTCGGCATTGTAAATGATAGTGGTTTTTATTATCATGCCGTAAATTATTTTGATTGCTGTATAAATATCAATGAAACCTTCTTTAATAGCATTAGCCCTAAGTTCTATTACCATTACGCCTGTTGTCGTTGCTGCGCAAACAACAGCAGCAGGATCTGCAACTGATGAGTCTACTGTTGTAAAAAACGACATAGAAACCATTTCAGTCGTTGGACGAGCGTTTTCACTGTATCGCCCAACAGAATCAACGTTTGGTACTCGTACCGATACGCCGCTAGAGAAAATTCCACAGTCAATTCAGGTTATTCCGCAAGCGTTAATCAGCGATCAGGCTGCACGTCAAGTAACTGATCTGTACAGCAATATTGCGGGTGTTAATGGCTTTAGTTACTCAGGTGTTACGTTTCGTGGTTTTCGCCAAGATGAAATTTTATACGATGGTGTAAAAGGTGACCCATTTAGTGGTTTTGCGGTACCACAGTTGTTTAATATTGAGCAAGTGGCTGTTTTAAAAGGCCCTAGTGGCGCTGTGTACGGCAGTGGTAACCCTGGCGGGATCATTAATTATATGACCAAAAAGCCCAGCTATGATAGTAAAACAACCGTTGCAGTTGAACTGGGTAATGATGATTTTTTTAGTGCCGCAGTCGAATCAACGGGCAGTGCCAATGACGCACAGACCCAAGCCTACCGTGTTGGTATTTATAAAGATTCAGATAAACCATTTCGTGAAAATACCAGCGAAGATAATACTATTATTGATTTAGGCTATCGTTTTGATTTTAATAACGACACTAATCTGGTATTGCAATATACCCATGTTGATCAAGATCTAGGCGGCGCTAGATTACGTGGCGTGCCAGTGGATAAAAACGGTAACTTCATTGCTGACATTAGTTGGAATCATAATGAAGCAACGGATTATCAAACTGTTATTGCTGACGTGTTTCAAGCAAGTTTTCAGCACCAATTTAATGAGGTATTTCGCAGTGATATCACTGCGCGTTATTTTAGTAACGATGCCAATCAAAACTATCATGAGCCGCGTGGACTAAGTGACACAGATGGCGATGGAGTACTGGATTGGAGCGAGCGCGAATTTCGTGATCAACAACGCGAAAATACCGGGCTTAGTTTTACTGCCAATTTAATTGCTGACACTGAGCTTGCCGCTATGCAACATGTGATGCTGGTGGGGGTAGATTGGTATAAACATGAGTTTGAATCAGCATATAGAACAGCTGTACAAGCCAGCAAAGGCGGCCCAGTGCCAGGGATCTCAATATTAAATCCTGTGTATGGACTGACTTCAAAAGATGATTATGATTTAGCAAACGTAACGCCGCGTTTAGCAAGTACTGAGTCAACACGTATTGGCCTGTATGCACAAGACCAAGTTGATGTTACCGATAAATGGAGTGTTACGGTTGGCTTACGGTACGATCGTTTTGAAGACACCGATGTGCTTAATAACACCGAGTTTTCAGACAGCGATGTGACGTATCGTATTGGCACAAGTTATAACTTAAACGATACTTTTTTCCCTTACGCGCTGTATGGCACAGGCTTTATGCCACAATCGGCCAGTAACCAAAATCAAGATGTAGGCGGGCCATTTAAACCTGAGCACAGCAATATTCGTGAACTTGGTTTACGTACTAAGTTACTTGATGACTCGTTGGCTGTGAACATGGCAACCTATCGCATTATCCGTAACAATATTTTACAAGCCAGCACTGAGTTATCAGACACCGGCGTTGATCAAATGGAAGCGTTAGGCGAAGTTGATAGCCGAGGCTTTGAACTTGAGATTGTTGGTGATATCACTGAGCGATTAGTGATCACAGCAAGTTACGCATACAACGACACGCGTATTGTTGAGCAAAGTGAAAAATTTTCCGCGCAAGCAAAAGGCAGCGATAAATTTGCCAATGCGCCACAAAATACCGCAGGGTTGTGGACGCGTTATGAGTTACCGCAGTTGCACTCATCAATCGCGGCAGG
The DNA here is from genome assembly GCF_014163985.1 of Pseudoalteromonas sp. SR41-4. Taxonomy (NCBI): domain Bacteria; kingdom Pseudomonadati; phylum Pseudomonadota; class Gammaproteobacteria; order Alteromonadales; family Pseudoalteromonadaceae; genus Pseudoalteromonas; species Pseudoalteromonas sp. SR41-4. The sequence goes on from NZ_JACJEI010000019.1 coordinate 12,808, forward strand.
TCTTGATTATGTTGATGAACAAGTCAGTTTAGACAGTGATAAAGTACAGCCGTATACCGTTTATAACATGGCTTGGAAGACTGAATATCAACAATGGGTTTGGCAGCTCTCAGTTAAAAACGTGTTTGATAAAGAGTATGCATCAAGTGGCTTTATAACTCGTGCTGGGCATTTCCCGGGGGAACCACGCCGCGTCTATTTGTCGGCTAAGTACACATTCTAAACTGACAATTTCGTACTATGAAAGCAAAGCAGTGGTTTAACTTACATGCTTGGGCAGGGCTCTTGGTTGGCAGCTTGTTATTGATAACGTGTTTATCTGGCACGTTGGCAACCTTGAGCCACGAAATTGAATATCTTAGTGATAGTAAATTTCGTGCCCTCTCGCATTCCCCTAATACTGACTTTGCTGCAATTGAGAATACACTTGCCCAGCGTTATCCTGGCAGCCAAATCATTAGCATATTGCGCCATCAGCAACCTTACTTAGCAACCGAAGTGTCGCTTAAGTGGCAGCAACAGTTTTTGTTTGTGTATGTTGATGGTGCGACGGGGCAATGGCTTGGCGAAGGTCAGTGGGGGCGAGTATCGCGCTTTTTACGTAACTGGCACATGAATCTATCGATGGGTTGGACTGGTAAGTTGATCGTCACGAGTTTAGCCATTCCCTTGGTTATTTTAGTGGTTACTAGTCCGATTGTTTATCGCCAGTGGTGGCGACATTTTTTAAAAAAGCCACGGCAATTAAAAACAACCAATCGTAGCAGCTGGGCTGATTGGCATAAATTACTGGGGCTTTGGAGTTACTGGTTTATTGTGGTCATGGCCATTACTGGCGTGTGGTACTTAGTTGAACACACCCTACAAACAGCCAAAATTGACCATTATATAAAAACCCCCGCAGAGGTTACGGATCTACAAACTGACGCCGCGCATCCGCCAGCGATAAGTGTCATGGTAAACGCGGCGCAATCAGCGTTTCCAAGTTTACAGATTCGCGCTATACAATACCCAACAAAGGAAAACAAACCGGTTGTGGTACTGGGCGATAATGATGACGTTTTAGTACGTTTACGAGCTAATAAAGTGTATTTAGATCCAGCTTCAGCAGATGTACTGGCAATTCAAAAAGCCGCAGATTTAGCTATTGTCGCGCGCATTAAAGATACCGCAGATCCTTTGCATTTTGGCAACTTTGCAGGGCTAGGTACGAAGTTAATTTGGGCTGTGTTTGGTTGTTTAATGACCTGTATATGTATGGCTGGATTGTATATGAATTGGCTGAGAGTAAAGCGTAAGCAGCGTTCATTATTGCAATGGTTTGGTATCATGGGGGCAGTAAGTGTTTTATTAGTATGTTGTTCGCTACTTCTCACAACGCAAACATTTAGTGTACGCCAAGCACCAGCAAAACTATATTCGCCGGTGCTGTAACGTGCAGATAAAGTTAGCTAGTAACTAGGCCGTAACAACCCAAAGCAACAAACACTATTGCAGCAAGCATTCTTACTTTTGCCATTGGAATACGTTTTAGTAAGGCATTGCCAGCATAAATAACCGGCACATTGGCAAGTAACATACCTACAGTGGTTCCTATGGTTACCCACAACACTGATTGATACTGAGCGCCAAGCAATACTGTTGCTATTTGGGTTTTATCGCCAATTTCGGCAATGAAAAACAGCACCAAGGCAACTAAAAAAGCCCCGTATTGATCGTATTTATTGCTTACTTCTTCATCTTTATCTGGGATCAGTAGCCATAAGCCAACGACAATAAAACAGCCGTTCACAATCCAAGGCAGGTACGAAGAGGTAAAGCTTTGCGATAAATAATCGCCCAACCACGCAGATAAACCATGATTGATAATAGTAGCGACTAAAATACCTAAAATAAGTGCAGGTTTATTGGCAAAGCGGGCAGCTAACAACAGGGATAAAAGTTGCGTTTTATCGCCTATTTCAGCTAAAGCAACGGTGACGGTTGATGTGATAAATGTATCCATTTTACTTCTATAAGGCGGGAACATTAAACCAAGGTAAACGCCTATCTCCCGCCATGAGGATAGTGTTTACCCAGGTCTTGCCGATAATGCTTGCTACATTACAAACTTACCATGCACATGAGGTGCAATTATGTTGATAAGTTTACTTGCTGCGCTTTAAGTTAAAAGGCATCAAGCAGGCTACTCCCCCGAGAAGTGCGCACTTTGCCACATTTCTTTTTTAGAGTAAAGGTACAACAATAGGTTTTGTGGTGCAGCTGAAGGTGAACTCTGTAATTGAATATAAACGTATGCTTAAAACCATGCTTTTACTTTTTGCATATTATTCCTACTTACCAACACTTTATCATCATTGCTCATGAGTAGTGTTGCTTGGCGACCTTTACTCTTTACACTGCGAATATACGCCCGATTGACCCAATAACTACGGTGAGTTTGACTCATTGTATGCTGTTTATCAGCTTCGGCCAAAGCCGATATGGCATCTTTTAAATTAAATAAGATCAGTTTTTCGAAATCATGTGCAACGACTTTTAAATAATGTAGCTCGGCTTTTAAATAGACTATTTCATCCACGCTATTTACAGTAGCGAGCTGTAAAAATGCGGTAAGCTTTTTTGTTTCTGGTTCTATTACTTCTGCAGCTTTGAGTGGCGCTAATGGAGGGGATATCGGTATTGTGTGAGCAATTGCTAAAGTTGGCGTGTCGGGCGGCGTTTCTGGTAAAGGTGTTCTTCTTTGCAAAGAAAGCCCAGTTAACCAAGGTAGGTTTACAACTAACCAAGAAAACATTGCCGTGGGGATCATATCACTGCATTCTTGGACTAAAGCTGCGAGGGTATAATCAGTATCATGTAGCCAATAAACATCAAATAGCAGTGAGACGGGGGCATAAAATAGAGAGGCAATAAATGCGCTCACTAGCAACTTTAAAGCACTGTTAAGTCCTGATAATCGGCTAGTTAAAAATAGGTGAGTGGCGATAAAAAATAATGATCCGCTATGAACTTGAAGCTGCCACTGTAAAAAAACTTCAACAACATGACGCGTTTCATCATCGTTAACGAGGGTAAATAAGCTTGCTAAAATAAACCCCAAGATAAAAAAATATCGCCAAGGATTTATCTCACCTAACGGAAAATGCCCATTCATACAAAAAGCTGCCCATTCGTTCAAAATCAACAAACTTAATTAAAGCAAATTCAATCCATGGCGTAAATTGTTGTCATCACAATTTATACAAGGAATGGATACTATGAATAAAATGACACGATTATTACCTTTAACAATCTGTGCTTTGGCAGTCATTAACGCTCAGGCTAGTGATGAAAAAGAGCTCGAAGAAATAACGGTGATCGCAGTAAAACCAGATGGTTTAAAGATCAGTTCAGACAAGCTCTTATCATTACCAGGCACCGGGAATGATCCATTAAAGGGCTTAGAAGCACTGCCGGGGGTTGTACTTGCAACTCCCGCCACCGGAGGCCCGGTTGCGCAGCCTGCAATACGTGGTAGCTCGAGCAATGACAACTTATATCTTACCGATGGCTTGGAGATGGGGTATGTTTTTCATAATGACGGGTTAAGTGTTTATAACCCACTTCTCGTTGAGAGTTTTGAGTTAAAAACGGGGGCTTGGAGCAGTCAATACGCAAATGCGAATGGCGGAGTGATATTAACCAATTTAAGAGATCCCAATGGTGTGGAGCCGGCACGAGTGATCGACTTAAGCTTTTTTAGAAGTGGGTTTTTATATGAACAGGCCTTATCAAGCAACGCAGCGTTCTACGTTTCTTTTCGAGAAAGCTTAGTTCATACTTATGTTGATAATTTTATAGAAGACGAAGACTTTTCTTTCGCGGTACCACCGAGAAATCGAGACTATCAGGCAAAATTTATTTGGGATTTTGACGCAAACAATATTATTCGATTCTCCGCCAGTGGCGCAAAAGATTATATCGAAATAGCGTTTGATCAAGACGGTAGAGATATTGCTAAAAATCCTGATCTAGCCAGCGGCGAAAGATATCAAACTTACTACCACAGTCAAGCGGTGAGTTTGCAACATTTTGGCGATGTAATAGAGGCTAATTTTAGTGTTAATTTATTGACTCAAAATCAGCAAGAGCGTGAAGGGGAGGTTTTTAGATGGGATGCAGATATCACAAAATTGATTTTCAAAACTGAAAACCAATACGTAGCAGAATCCTTTACGTTAAATTTTGGTGCCACCTATAGAGACACGTCGGTAGACTATCTAGCCAGTGGCCGGTTGATGCCGTGTAATACCGAATTTGAAATGTGCCCACCTAGCTACTTTAGTCCTAAATTTAATGAGCAAGGGACTTTAACTATTTCAGATTATCATGCTTACACCCATCTTACGGGGCAAATCACTGCTAAACTTGATTATCAAATCGGCATTGCTGTTGTTGGCACAGACAATAACAGCCAAAGTTATGTTGAACCAAGATTAGGGATTGGCTTCGACCTCGATGACAATCACACGCTCAGACTAAACTACGGGATCCATCATACCTTTATAGATGACTATCAATTTTTAACCGCTCAATATGGAGAGCCAAGCCTTGAGGCGAGTAATTCATCGCAATGGGTTTTAGGCCTTGATTCACAATTAGCTGATGGAATAGCTCTACGAACAGAGCTTTTTTACAAAGAATTGAAAAACCTCGTTGTTGCAAACCCGCAAGCACAAGCTCGCAGCGAAAACGATGTAGCACTCAGTGATCTGCTTTTTGATGATGTTGCCAGTGGCGAAGCGTATGGGATTGAAATACTTGTAAATAAGCAACTGTCGAACGACTGGTTTGGCTGGGCAAGTATTGCTTATAGTAAAACAGAGCGAAAGAACCCATTAACAGCAGAGGCGTTTAATTCTGAATTTGACCTGCCTTGGGTTGCAAACTTGGTTTTAGATTATAAATGGAATGATCACTGGCAAGTCGGTGCAAAATGGCGATTTCAAAGTGGCAGGCGCTATACGCCAGTATTATCTGCACAGCCTTATAAAGAAACTGGCAGTCAAAATGCGCTCTTTTATATTCCAAAATACAGTGAATTTAACAGTTCACAATGGAGCAATTACCACCGTTTAGACATTCGTGCAGATTATAAAACACAGCTCTATGGCTTTGATGCTAATTTATATTTTGAAGTGTTAAATGTTTATGCTTCACGCGCAGTACAGGAGCTAGAATACAATCAAGACTACAGCGAGTTTGAAAAAGACTACCAGTTCCCTGATATGCCTTTACCATCTATTGGCATCACAATTAACTTTTAAAGATGATAACCCTCTTACTTTAAGTGTGAGAGGGTTGAGCATCTGAAATATAAATTTAGCGTTTTATGGTTGATAAAAAATTTAGAAAATCTAGCACTAAATGAAATTAAAGGGGTTAAGAATTTTCGATAAATTGAAATTTGCCAGCAGTTATTAGCGTTTAAAACCCAACCAGAAAATAAGCTGCAAAGACTAAGACTACATAGGCACTCTTTTTACAGTTGGCTGCGTTCGGATAGCGGTCGTTCATTGATAACTATTTTATCTGGCTTGACTAAACCTCTATCTTGCAGGCCTTCCTAATACGCTTTTAAGTACCGATACAAATTCTATATTTAAACCTTTTCGTCTTTTGTCTCGTCTAAATAATAGTTTAATTATTTATAAAGGAAAAAAATGAAACTCTTATCCATTATTTTACTAACAGGCGCTTTGCTAGCCACAAATGCAATAGCAGAGCCTAAAAAGAAGGTACTGATAGTGGCATCTAATATGATAAATATGGGGGATCCTGAACAGCATGACGCAAGAAATAATTTATGGGAATTTGCACCTCCGTATCACATTTTTTTTAGCCACGGCTTTGAAGTTGACTTTGTATCACCTAATGGTGGAGAAGTTAAGTTTATGTTGGAGCCTTTAGGTATAAGTAGTTACACCATCAAATATGAAGGTTTCTTAGAAAAAGCAAACAGCTCATTCAAACCTGCTCAAATTGACCCAAATGACTATTGGGGCGTATTCATAGGTGGTGGCTATGGAGTAATGTTTGACGTTACAGATAACAAACAAATCCAATCCATTATCAGTAGTATTTATGAGTCAGGTGGTATTTTAGGTGTTGGTGGTCATGGCTCAGCGGGCATTGTAAACGTGAAATTATCTAATGGGGAGTTTTTGGTGAAAGGAAAAAAAATAGCTGGTTTTCCTAACTCTACTGAAACATCGAAACCATGGGCAAAACAAGGAACACTTTTACCTTTTCTTATTGAAAATCAACTTAATAAGAATGGTGCTATTGCTCAAAATAAAAAAACATTAAAAGATAAACACGCTGTGATTGCAGATCAACGTATTATCTCAACAATGTTTTTGCCTTCAGCTGCACTTGTAGCAAAAGAAATGATAACCTTAAGACAGTAATAACGGCGCTTAATAAGCTAATTAAGGCGGAACTGCTAAAGTTTGACTCGGTTTCGCTCAGCTACGCACTTTACTTTTTAGGGCGTTACCACCGTCCGCTAAATGCACTTTTGAGTAGTTCGGCTTTGAGCGTGAAGGAAAAATTCACGGCTTCACTCCATCAGAATATAAAAGAGAAGTGAAAATGGAAAATATGAGGCATTATATATTTTGATTTTATGAAAAATGACGTTTTATTTTACCTACACTCAACACATTACTAATGGCTTTACTACTATGAACTCAGCGTTAAAGAATACAATGCGAACATTTATACATTCGGTCTCTGTTATGTGTGCTGCGCTGTTACTGACAAGTTGTGTGAGTTGGATTGCACCAACTGTTAAATCTGAGTTGATAGCGCTTCAAGCGGGCGAATATCAGCTAGACAGTCAACATGCTGCATTAATATTTAAAATCCAACATTTAGGGTTATCAACCTATGTAGGGCGTTTTAATAAATTTGATGCACAACTCAACTTTGATCCTAATAATATGACTGCCGCGTCATTAAACGCAGTGGTGGATATTAGCTCTATTGATATTAATAATGCTGACTTAGCAGAAACCTTACAAAATGACACTTGGTTTAACAGTGAGCGTTTTGCGCAGGCATCATTTACTAGCAACACTGTTACAGTTATATCTGATAACAGTTTTAATTTCTCAGGTGATTTAACTCTTAGAGGTGTTACCAAACCTGTGACGTTTAAAGCCACATTTCACGGTGGAGCAGACAACTGGATGACAGGAAAATACACCATTGGTTTTAGCGCGGTAGGTCAAATCAAACGTTCTGACTTTGGCATGGACAGTTATATACCGATTGTTGGGGATCAAATTGACTTAGAAGTTTATGCGGAATTTCTTAATGTTGGTAAGCAATAAGAAGTAAGTAGATAGCTACTAAATCGTCAATGAGTGAAATTTGCAGATAGAATATAATCCCTGAATGACCGCTAGGGCACATATCAGTTAACCGGATTGCGGTGAGCATCTAAAACTATATGGAATTAAGCAAATAAAAATAATTCTCAATTTTATGCGATTATTAATTGCGAACCGTTTACGTTTAGATTAATATACAAGCTCGAATGTAATTGAGAGTGGTTTGTATTCATGTATATCTGTTTATGTCACGGTGTGACAGATAAAAAAATTGAACAAACAATCGACGAAGGCGCGACTACAATGCGCGAGCTTTCTAAAGAGCTTAAAGTCGGTAGCCAGTGCGGCAAATGCTGCGGCTGTACTAAAAAGATCCTCAACCGTAAGCTTATTCAAATTGCTGATATTACTGAGCAAGTGGCGTAGCTATTGCTTATTGGTAATCGTTTAAACTCAGTGACATTTATCTGTATTATAAAAACTAAAAAAGCAGCCTAAGCTGCTTTTTTGGTATTAACCAAACGTTACATTTGCGACTGCAGGTAGTTTTCAATACCGGTGCTTTTAATTAACTGTTGTTGCGTTTCTAGCCAGTCAATTTGCTCTTCTTGCTCAGATAAAATGTTATCGAGCGCTTCGCGGCTAATATAATCTTTTTTACTTTCAGCAAGTTTGATCGCATCTTTTAGATCAACCAATGAATCTAGTTCAAAACTCATGTTGCAGGCAATCATTTCTTCGCTGTTTTCGCCAATGCGTAAACGGCCAAGATCTTGAAGATTAGGTAAGCCTTCTAAAAATAAAATACGCTCAATTAAACGGTCAGCGTTTTTCATTTTTTGAATCGAGGTTTTGTAATCGGCTTTGTCTAATGCGCTAAAACCAAAATCTTTAAACATACGGGCATGCAAAAAATATTGGTTAATGGCTACTAATTCATTTGCCAGTATTTTATTTAATGCAACAAGAACGTCTTTATCGCCTTTCATAATTTAGCTCCTATTCGCCCATTTGTGATTGGTGATAGTTTTGGCTACCAATTTTATCAATCAAACCAAGTTGTTGTTCAAGCCAGTAAACGTGATCTTCTTCGGTATCGAATAATAGCTTTTCAAGGATCTCACGTGACTGATAGTCTTTTTCTTGCTCACAGACTGCAATTACTTCTTTAACACACTCAACGACTTCAAGCTCTAGGGTTAAGTCATTTTGCATCATTGATTTAACATCATGACCAATAATTAGATCACGACGTTTGGTCATGTTCGGTACGCCTTCGAGGAATAAAATACGCTTAATTAACCAATCAGCGTGATCTTTTTCTTCTTCCATTTCATGATTAAGGCGTACATAAAGTTTATCTAAACCCCAATCATCGTACATACGTGAGTGGATGAAATATTGATCGATTGCTGCAAGTTCATTTGCAAGCAATGTGTTAAAGCTGTCGATAACTTTTTGATTACCTTTCATAACGGCCTACCTTGAAATTCATAATTGCGACAAGTTTAGTGTAAAACCACAAAATTGCAAGTATTTTCCTTTTAAATCATATGGTTAATATTGCGTGTGATTCTCGTTTAAGTTTGCATTGTTGGTTGCTTTATGAACAGATTGCTATTTATATTTAAGGTTAAAGGTTAAATTAAGAAAGGCTCGTTCATTGCACAGCGCAATGAACGAGTTTAATGATGCTTAAAATTTATATTTAACGCCAACAGTTGCTGTTGTTCCTAAACCTTTGATGTTATAGCCGCCGAATGTATATGACTGAGCGCGGGCTGGAAAGTAATCTTCGTTAAATAAGTTTTCAATACCTGCAAACCCTTGCCAGTTATCAGCAAATTGGTATTGGCCAGTTAAGTTAAAAATATTATAACTTTCGACAGGGCCCTGATCGCCCACATATTTGCCATCGTCATTTGCTGCAAAGCGTTTTCTATCGCCGACATACAGGTAACTTAATGTTAGAGACATAGCATCACTGGGTTGCCAGTTTAGGTTAGCTGTCGCTTTTGGTGGGCTGATCTGTTTAGAACCTAAATAAACATCTGCTTCGGTGTTTTTACCTTCAACATAGCTATACGTTGCCAGTAATTTTAGGTTTGCAGAAATTGTATAATCTACCAGTGTTTCGTAGCCCCAAATTTCCTGTGGTGCTCGTACTGGTTCATATACGCCGGTCACTTCATTAAATTTATTGGTTGTGCCAAGTTCAGAGGTACTACGATAGGCGGCAACTTCAATACGTACATTATCAAATTGTGAATTAAAACCAATTTCATAGTTGTCGATGATCGAGGCTTCAGTTTGGATCTGTCCAATATCGTTTACCGTGGCAGCACGCAACAAACGGCCAATGTCTGAAATATCGGAGCCTTGTGAGTAGCTTAAAAATGGGCTGAATTTTTCATCAAGGTTGTACTTAATACCAACATTATAGGTTGTCGCATCGTAATCTATAGTGTCGCCTTTAACGTTAATAGGTACTGAGCACTGAGTTGGCGTTTTACATAGTTTAAGTGTGCGGTAGTCGTCTACCGTTAAATCAATGCTTTCTTTGTGAACACCGGCTTTGACAATAAGGTCATCAGCAATCACCCATTTGGTTTGTAAAAAGCCAGCAACACTTTGCATATCCATCTCTGGAACCCAGATACGGCCATCAACAAGTGGCTGCGAAGTCACATCGGTTAATGCATCGATACCATAAATAAATGAGGCTTCGATAGAATCAAAATCTATTAGGGTATTAAATGTTGCGCGTGCGCCTTTTTTCTCTGATCTTATAATTGACTGGCCGCCGTCATAATTTTCGTCTTGATTAGCAAGATTGGGGGAGAAGAAAAACACGTTTTCTATATCTTGCATATAAAGATCTAAGGTCATTTGGGTGTTATCAAATAGCGCGTAGTCTATGTACTTTAGGGTGATATTTTCGTTGCCTTCGGGGCCTTGTGGTTTACCTTGTTTTTGTAATTCAGGTGGTACATGGATTGCGTAGGTTTTTTCGCCTAAGCTGATATCGCCAGCAACATCGCCAAGGTCAGTTTTTTGCTGCGAACTGAAGTAGTTATAACTAAATTGTAGCTGTTTTTCGTCATCAAAATCATAGCCCAATTTAGTAAAGTAGTTTTGTGTAACTGCGTCAGATAAACCATATTGTAAACCGAGTATGTCACCCTGGGCATCGCGTTGTACGCCATTTTCTTCATAGCTGGCAGTAACTAAATAGCTAAATTTGTCAGCACGGCCATTAATGGCTGCTGATAGCCTTGCACCGGCACTTTCCTCAAGTTTTACCGCACTAAAGCGACTCGATAAACTTATTTCACCTTCGGTTTTACCATCACTTTTTGCTTGTTTAGTGATGTAATTAATAATACCGCCTGATGCACCGTTCCCGTAAATAGAGGTGGCACCTTTGATCACCTCAATGCGGCCGATAGCACTTGGGTCGAGGCTCTTTATACCTAAAGAGCCATTACGCAGTGGGGTTGATTGCGGCACGCCGTCAATCATTATAAGTGGTGCGCGACCACGCAGCGTTTGCCCGGTATTACTCGAACTACCTGTATCAGGGGCAAGGCCCGGCACCATTTGCGCAAGTAAGCTTTGTAGCTCTGGATTTACTTTTAAATGCTCCTCGATTTGCTGTTGATTGATAATAGTAATTGATGCGGGAACCTCATCAATGCTTTCAAAAACACGGCTACCAGAGACAACCACACGCTCCATTTGCGTATCGGTTAATTGGTTTTTATTGATTGCTTCATCGGCAAAAGTGGCAGTGCTTACAGCGAGGGCTAATAAAGTGAAAGAGGTTTTAAACATGAAGATCCTTTACGACTATGTAATTATGAGATATTGCTGTTTTTATTGGCGCAATAATAAGTGTAAAGAAGTGTAAAGGCAAGGGTATTGATAGTTATTATCAATTGCATTTTGTTTTTTTTGCTATTCAAAAAAGTTAAACATCAGCATTATGCTTGCAAAAAATGCTAACCAAAGCGGCGCACTTGCTTGATATTTTCCGACATTAAAAAGTTGATAACAAAAGCCAATAAGCAGTAGTAGCTCAATAAGTAACTGGAGCGGAAAACCCACAAAGGCATAAATGAGTCCTATCACTGATAGAAAGCTATTATCTGATGGTTTGCTCAAGGTGCCAGTAAAAAACTCGGCTGCTATAAAAAAGCACAAGTGGTTGATTATAAATAATAATAGAACACTTTTCATAGCTCTCGTCCTTAAGCTTTTTTCCTGATACGCTAATAAGTGATTAATTTAATGTAATTGGTACGATTAATTTTAGGAGCTAAAATAGGAAAAATAAAGCAACATCACTTGTTTAAAGTATGAGTTGCTACAAGGCAAAAAGTACATTTACATCGAGTCAGGAACGGCAGTTATTTGAAAGGTAAGGGTGGCATGAGTTGATCTGACAGTGTTACTGGTGGTGTGAACTTAAAGTTATTGTTCAACATCACCAGTGCGAGCTGATTTATTAAAACGTTATAATGCTGGGTTATCTATAATGGCGCTTATACCAAAAGTAACCCCCGCTGATAGTAAAAAAAGCAGGCAGTAGTGCAACCAATAGCCATAACATTTGCACCAAAAAACCGGCAAAATCGCCAATATGAAATTTGTATTTAAAATTCCACGCGCGAGTTGTGAGGTTGGCCTTTGAGGCATCGTAAGATTGCAGGACTTGACCGGTGTATTGATCGGCCCATACCCAACTATAAGCATGACTTTCATCAGGGTTTCTTACTCTAAGTGCAACTGGGTCGCTGGCTTTTTTAGGTAAATAGATACGAAATAATTCTGCCTTAGGAAATACAGCTAATGCGTTTTGTATAGCCACTGCAAAATTATCGCCATTGATTATATTTGGCACCTCGAGTTCCGGCGCTTTAGGGCGTGCCTCTACATTATTTTGTGTTACAAACTCAAGCACTGCTTTGGTCTCGTCTTTCCAGTGAAATGCCATACCAGTAAAGGCAATTAAAATAAGAGGGATAAACAGATACATGCCAATCACTGTATGGAGTTGGTAAAGCAAAATACGTAATTTAGCCTTGGGTTTTATCACTAAACGTTTTAGGCGATTTTTAGGTTTAAGCCACATGTATACGCCAACGAATATATTGATAATAAAAATTAACGCACAGATAGAGACCCAATTGCGCAGCGGCTTTTTGCCATCTGCATCTTGGTATAATAGCCAACGATGAACGGCCATGGTAAAGCCATATACTGTACTGTAATAATCATATTTGAGCAGTACTTGTCCGGTATATGGGTTAACGCTGATATAGTTTTTATCAGCAAGCTGGGCTTGCCATGCAACAGTGGGCTGCTGCTCTGGCATAAGTAAAGTGACATTTTGTTTGGAGTGAATAGCCAGCGTATTGATAAGCACCGGATAGGCCAGTGGTGTTGATTGCGGGGTTACTGTCCAATATTGCGGGTTAATGATTTGCTGAATGTCTTTTGCGTAAATTAAAATAGCGCCGGTGATGCTTAAACAGATCAAAAACAGCCCACTAACTAATGTCAGTATTAAATGAGTACGGCGTAACCACAGCTTTAACAACACAGATATCCTATGATATTTATAAAAATAAAGATGCGATGATAAATGAGAACGCGAGCTGTTTTCAATAAAAATCCGATTAAATGCAATTATGAGTTCGCATCATGGTTTGTTATTGTGGCTGTTTATATTCAATAATACATTGCTCAATAGCAAATTCATGGTGTAAATAGTCTTTAATTGCGTCAATATCAAGTGGCTGAGTAGCTATGATCACCAGTTCACAACAGGTCGTTTTCTCATCAATTTGCCAGGCTTTAATGCTGTGTACTTGGCTAATTGTAAAGTGCTTTTGTAACGCATTAGTGATTGCTTCACGATTAAAGTTATTGGGCGCAGCTTGCATAAGAATTTTGCAACTTTCAATCAGTAGTAATACCCCGTGATAAATTACATATGCCGAAATGAATACTGTGGCAATCAAATCAACAATATACCATTGATAGAGAATAATTAAGGTACCAGCCACAATTACCACGATCGAGGCCATAGCATCAGACACATTATGAATAAATGCAGCGCGAATATTCATGCTATTTTTTGCCCCCGCACGAAAGGTCAACACCGCCGTCGCAACATCAATTACTAGTGCTAATGCTGCCACCCACACTACAATCCAGCCATCGATTGGGGTTGGGTTAAAATAGCTGTCAATGGCTTCTAGTATTAAAAATCCACCAATAATGATTAAGGTGCTGCTGTTTAACAATGTGGCTAAAATTTCTGCACGTTTATAACCAAAATGATAGTGCTCGTTAGCGGGTTTATTACCAATTCTACGGGCGATTAATGCGATAAAAATAGCCGCTGCATCACTGAGATTATGCAATGCATCGGCAATTAAAGACAGACTGCCAGAGATAAGACCGCCAACAACTTGGGCAATAGTAAGTAGCACATTGATAAAAACAGCGAAGCCTAGCTGGCGATCACTTTGGTCGTCATTGTGATGACTATGAGAATGTTGATGAGCCATATTCAGTATTGCCTAAGTTGTTATTATATTGATACTACAATACTAAATGAGCATTGCTGAATTAGCCAGCGGCATAAAGTTGGCATCTGTCGCGAGCGGTTAAGCACTTCTCAGTAACGAAAAGATGTGTTAAGTTAGCTTGGAAATCGTTCAAAGGATATATTGCTTGAAGCAATTAGTGTTGTTTATTTTAGCGTTTGTACTACTTCAGCCTGTGCTGGATAGTTTTGACGTGGCTGATCATAACACTGCTATTAATGTAACCTCGCAATTATTACATCAACAAAGTCAATTAGACGAACACTGCTCTGTCAATAACGATCATGATATTCACCAACTGCAACATCAGCAATTAAGCCAAGCCTTAGCTGATAACGCCGATGATGCGCATTGTCATGTATGTCATATCCCTGCATTTTTTACTGAGCCGTGGCAGCAGCATGTCAATTTACCAAGCTACGACATTATTAGTTTGAACGCCCCTGTATTTAATTCGCGTCTGCTTATTCCTGATCTACGCCCTCCAATTACTCACTCACTAAGTTAATTTTTAGCTGGCCAATATTATGGTCACCGATTTATTTAGTAAGAGTATATGTTATGAATTTATACAAACCATTTGGGTTTGCTTGTCTGTGTGCGACTGTATTAGCTGCACCACCCGCATTGGCTGCGCCAACGCACAATACCGCCGATTTAACCTGGTTGTTGTTGCAATTAAAACAACACCCAAATTTACAGGCTGATTTTCAGCAGCTGCAAAGTGCCACTGCATCTGTGCGAGCCGCAGGGCAATCTCTATATAATCCAAACCTTGAGTCGAGTATTGAAAAAGAAGGCGATGCTAATAATTTTAGTATTGGGCTGAGCCAAACATTTGATATTAATGATCAACAACAGGCACAACACAGTGCGGCGCTACTGACACTGGTTGCACAGCAGCAGCGTTTGCAATTAACGTATTTACAATTAGTTGAACAAACCCTGATTGCGCTTATCAATTGGCGCAGTAGTAAAGCAGCTTTTCAGTTAGCGCAACAGCAAGAGCAGCAATTAGAGCGTTTAGTTACCGTGGTTAAGCGCCGTCGAGTGGCCGGAGAAGTCGGGTTGCTGGATGAACAATTAGCATTGTACTCACTATCAGAACTTTTGAATCAAACCGCCCAACAAGCCAGTGCTTATGCAGATGCTAAATTAGCTGTGCAGGCACTGTTACCAACGTGGCACGAAGATGGGCAGCTGACACCTGAACAGTTACTCAGTGGTATTAAACTCACTACAGATACTGAAAATGTGGTCCAACATCCACAACTTTTGCTGGTGAAATCACAATGGCAACAACAGCGTCAGCAAGTAAAGGTGATCAAAGCAGAACGAGCCGTCAAACCAACCATTGGGCTTGTAGCAGGTAAAAATGGTGATGATAACCTTGTCTCTGTGAGTTTTTCTATGCCGCTGAATATAGTGAATAATTTTAGCGATGAATACCAAGCCGCTGAATTTACGGTGATGTCAAAAGAAGCCGAATATCAAGCTTTAAAGCGCACTATGACGTTTCAAGCACAAGCCAGTAAAGAGGTGATGCAAGCGTACGCTCAGCGCGTTAAGCGTTGGCAGTCGATTAACCAAGCAAATGCAGATAGCAGCCTTGCGTTGATAGAGCAACAATGGCAAAGCGGTGATATCAGTACCGCTGAGTACTTAACCATGCGCCAACAGCGTATTTCAGGATTACTTGCTGGCATTGAAATTGTTCAGCAGAGCCAACTGGCGAGTGTGAATTGGTTAACGCAAAGTGGTCAACTTAGCCATTATATTTCTACCTTTACGGATCCCCTAACTGATGGAGCTGCACTATGACGCGCTTAAAAATTATTCTTTCTGCTCTGCTATTTATTTTTAGCAATTTAGGGCAGGCAACCACTGTTGCACAACAAAAGTTTGATGATACAAAAACAGGTCATCAACACAGTGAAGAAGCACCGCACGCTCATACACCAGATGCAGCCCTTGATCATAGTGCTACCACAGCAGTACAACCGAGTGAGAATGTTGCACATGATCAAGCCGGCGGGGTACGTTTAACCCCGACACAAATGCGTTTAGCAAATGTGCAGATCAGCCCATTAGAAAAGCACACTTATCAAGCGCAGTTGTATGCCCCTGGTGAAATCAAAGCTAATGGTTATAGCAGTTATGTGTTGTCGCCACGAGTAGATTCAATTGTGGTGAAACGTCACGCAACCTTAGGACAACATATTCAAGTAGGCGCACCGTTAGTGACTTTATTTAGTGCTGAGGTCGCCAGTGCACAAACCACTTATCGATTAGCTAAAGCACAGTGGCTGCGGGTGCAAAAAATGGGCAAAGGTACGGTGAGCGAAAAACGCTTACTCACAGCCAAGGCAGAATATGAAGTGGCTCACAGTCAACTTGTGGCGTTTGGTTTATCGGCTAAAGCAATTGCGCAAAGTGCGGTAAGCCCAGCCGATAAACTGGGGGAGTACACATTATTTGCTGGTACGTCAGGGGCTGTGCTCAGTGATAATTTTGCACAAGGGCAGCGGGTCGATGCAGGAATTGAACTTATGCTGATTGCTGATGAAAGTCTACTATGGGTTGAAGCGCAATTGTCGGCAAATCAAACCATTAATATTGATACAGGCACAATAGCGCAAGTGAAAGTGAATCAATTCACATACCCAGCCAAGGTGATCCAAGAAGCACACACTATAGATCAGATCACTCGTTCACGGATTGTGCGTTTAAGTGTACAAAACAGCCAGCATCAATTACACCCGGGGATGTTTAGTGACGTGTATTTTGAATTTTCAACTGAGCAACAAGTGTTGGCAGTACCAGAGCAAGCTCTACTTAGGAACCCAGATGGTGATTGGGCGGTATATGTGCAAGATGAAGACGGTGAACTTATAGCAACTGAAATTGAACGTGGCCGGCGGTTTGGTCAGCTTCGTGAAATTAAAGGATTGGCTGAGGGCACTAAAGTCGTTACTCAAGGAGCATTTTTTGTCGCATCAGAACAAGCTAAAGGCGGTTTTGATCCGCACAACCATTAGGAGCTAACACTATGTTTAATAAAATAATAGATAGTGCGATTGCTAATCGACTACTGGTTTTGCTGACTCTTTGTGTATTCATTGTCACCAGTGTTGTGGTGATCCCAAAACTCAACCTTGACGCTTTTCCAGATGTTACCAATGTGCAAGTGGCTGTTAATACCGAAGCACCAGGTTTGGCTGCCGTTGAAGTTGAGCAGCTGATCACTTACCCAATTGAAGCGGTCATGTATGCATTACCTGATGTAGAGCAAGTTCGTTCGATTTCTAAAACGGGGCTTTCTGGTGTTACCGTGGTGTTTAAAGAAGGGGTGGATATCTATTTTGCCCGCCAACTGGTATTTGAGCGTTTGCAAGCAGCGAAAGAACTGATCCCGGACGGGATTGGCTTGCCAGAAATGGGCCCGAATACGTCAGGGCTCGGGCAGGTTTACCAATACTTATTAGCGGCATCACCTGAGTCTGGCTTGGATAGTATGGCGCTGCGCAGCTTAAACGATTGGATTGTGAAGTTACTCATCTTACCCGTTGATGGGGTTACCGAAGTACTGTCGTTCGGTGGTGATGTGCGTCAATACCAAGTAAATCTTAACCCAAATAAGTTATTGGCTTATCAGCTCGAGCAACAACAAGTTGTAACTGCACTGGAAGAAAACAACACCAATGTAGGTGGCTGGTATATGAACCGCGGCCAAGAGCAGTTAGTTATTCGTGGAACAGGTTGGTTTAATGCCGGCACACTAGGGCTGCAAGAAATAGCACAAACACCATTGAAAACCATCAATGGCACAGTGATCACCATTGCCGATGTGGCAGAGGTGACGCTTGGTAGTGAAATTCGCCAAGGTGCCGCTACGATGAGTAAAAAAGATGGTCAAGGTAATGTGCAATCATTAGGTGAAGTGGTAACAGGGGTGGTATTAAAACGCATTGGTGCAAATACCAAGCAAACCATTGATGGTATTAGCGCGCGGATTGCGATGATCAATCAAGCACTACCAGAGGGGGTAACGTTTGAACCGTTATATGACCAAGCTGATTTGATCACCAAAGCGGTTGATACTGTGGTAGATGCCTTGCTATTAGCGTTTGTATTTATTGTGGTTGTGCTGGCGTTGTTTTTAATGAATTTACGCGCCACATTATTGGTTTTATTGTCTATACCAATCTCCATTAGTATGGCTTTATGTGTCATGTCGTGGTTAGGGCTCTCGGCTAATTTGATGTCACTCGGTGGTATTGCTGTGGCAATTGGTATGCTGGTGGATGGCTCGGTGGTGATGGTGGAAAATATTTTTCGTCACTTAACTAACAATACTCATGCTGATCACTCACCGGCTAAATTGATTACTATGGCGGCTAAAGAAGTTGCCAGGCCGGTATTTTTTGCTGCACTAATTATTTTAGTCGTGTTTATGCCGCTGTTTAGTTTTGAAGGTGTAGAAGCTAAATTATTCCAGCCAATGGCTATAAGTATCATGTTAGCTATTATTTCTGCTGTGATTGTTGCGCTAGTAATCGTGCCAGCAATGGCAGTGTATTTATTTTCTAAAGGTGTCAAAGTTAGGCGCAGTGTATTACTTGAGCCGTTAGATAAAACTTATCAAATATGTTTACGCTGGGCAATGGACGCACGTAAAACGGTGATCTCGCTGGCGGGAATATTAGTGGTGATTGCTGGTATCTTATTGCCGCAACTAGGCACTGAGTTTGTGCCAGAGCTTGAAGAAGGCACTATTAACTTACGGGTAACACTGGCACCTTCGGCAAGCTTGGATACAGCATTAATGGTCGCTCCTAAGTTGGAAGCGATATTATTGGCCTTTCCTGAAGTTGAGTATGCACTTGGCCGAATTGGTCGCCCAGAAGTCGGGGGGGATCCAGAGCCAGTTAATAATATTGAAATTTACTTAGGTTTAAAGCCGGTGAGTGAATGGCAATCAGCTGCTAATCGTGCACAACTGCAAGTGTTAATGGAACAAAAATTAGCGCAGTTTCCTGGTTTATTGTTTAACTTTTCACAGCCGATAGCCACGCGGGTGGATGAGCTACTATCAGGGGTGAAAGCGCAACTAGCGATTAAGCTGTTTGGTGCTGATTTAGATGTGTTAGTCGCTAAAGGGCAGCAAATTGAGCAAGCTGTAAAAAGTGTTGCTGGCGCTAAAGATGTGGCAATGGAACAAATTGCTGGTGAAGCACAATTAGTGATCAAACCGAACCGGTTAGCACTTTCTCGCTATGGTTTATCTGTGGGTGATTTAATGTCGATAGTGCAAGATGGCATTGGCGGCACTGCGGCAGGGCAAATTATTAATGCCAATGAGCGGTATGATATTTATGTGCGCATTGGTGCAGAGTTTCGTGACAGCCCAGAAGCCATTGCAGACCTACGTTTATCCTCACCGACAGGTGCCGTGGTTAGGGTTGGAGATGTCGCAACGGTTAATATTGAATCTGGTCCGCCACAAGTGCGCCGTGATGACGTTCAGCGCCGAGTAGTGATCCAAGCCAATGTACAAGGGCGCGATATGGGCTCAGTCGTCGCGGATATTCGCCTTGCCATAGCTGAGCAAGTTGATTTACCCGCAGGTTATGGTGTGAATATCGGCGGTCAATTTGAAAACCAACAACGGGCGCAGCAACGTTTATCTATCGTGGTGCCTATTTCGCTGGCTTTGATTGCATTACTTTTGTATTTTGCATTTGGCTCAATAGGCCAAGCATTGCTGATTTTAGTCAATGTGCCGTTAGCAGTTATTGGTGGTGTGGTTGCACTTTACGTATCAGGGCAATATTTATCAGTGCCAAGCTCTGTGGGTTTTATTACCTTGTTTGGGGTGGCAGTGCTTAACGGCGTGGTGATGGTTGAGAGTATTAATAATCGCGTTAAAGCGGGAGATAGTCTACAAAGCGCGGCATTTAATGGCGCACTATCTCGGCTGCGACCGGTACTAATGACGGCGTTAACCTCAGCGCTTGGTTTGATACCCATGTTGATATCAACAGGCATCGGCGCTGAAATTCAAAAACCATTAGCAACGGTTATTGTTGGCGGATTATTTACCGCAACCTTTCTTACTTTATTTGTATTGCCGGTACTCTACGCTCAATTTAGTCAGCAGTTTTATCGTGTCAATGGGAATAAAAACTAGCTCTACTGCAGTACCTTACACAAGGCGCATAAACTTGCGTCTTGTGTTATTTAGTGCATTAATATATGTAAGTAAGTGTCTAAAACAATAAAAAGTTGATTATGGAAATACAATGCTGAATAGCCTGTTAAAAAATAAAAGCCAATCTATACGGACGAAACTGATTGTTACTTTTATTGTCATTGCGCTAGCGCCATTGTGTTTACTGTCGTGGTTTAGTTTACAACATGTTATTGATTCTCTGGAGCAAAGTGCTGAGGTGCAACTAGTTGAATTGAGTAGTATAGGTAAGCAATTTGCTGATATTTGGTTTGCAGATCATATTAAAGATTTGTACCTGTTAAATGATCAACTCAGCCATAAGCAGTTGGATAAACAATCACTAATCAACGAATTTGTTGCGCGCTATGACTTTGTAAATGACATTGATATTATTATTGACCCTCTTAATCGTACTAATTTAGTTAATAATGCTGCATTCTCTGAGTTAGATAGCGAACAGCTAAACGCTATGCTTACCGATTTAGAGCGAGGCGCAGCGAGTGTATTTATCTCAACGCAAGCAAAGCCGCAACGACACTTTGTGGTGTTGTCAGTAACCAATACCCAACAGATATTAAACTCTATTATTTTGGTTGAGGTTAATTTTCAAGGGTTGCTCGAAAACTTAGCTCATGTTCATGAAAATAATGAAGAGTTGACCTTTCATATTATCAAAAGTGGCGTTGTACAAGATGCAACGCACACCTCACTTTCTGAGATGTTAAGTAAGCATTTAGCAAAGTTTGATCATGTCTTTACTTATCATAAAAGTGATAACACCAAGCACTACGCGATACTTACACAATTAAACTTTGCTAGTGCAACTGATTGGCAACTACTGGTGGAAAAGCCTGCGGTGGTTATGCTCAAAGGCGCCACTACTTATAAAAAAGCGGCGATGTTAGTTAATATTATTGCTTTATTAGTCATTCTGGTGCTGTCGTGGTGGTTCGCTCGGCGGCTATCACGGCCACTTATTTCGCTTGCTAGGGCATCGACTGAGATTAGCAATGGTTCGCGAAGCCGCATACCTATTTTAGCGGATAGCAGTGAACTGCAGCAGTTGTCGATTGACCTCGATCATCTGGTTAGTAGTAAATTACAGCAGCAATCAAGGTTGCAAATGCAAAGTGAAGCACTGCAATTAGCACTTAAGCAACTAGCGGAACAAAAAAGCGCACTTGATGAACATGCAATTGTTGCAGTGACCGATATCAAGGGCACGATCACCTTTGTTAATAAGAAATTTTGTGAGATCAGCGGTTACTGCGAAAGTGAATTGTTAGGAAAAAATCACCGTATTTTAAACTCCGGGACTCACCCTAAAGATTTTTTTAAAGGCATGTATAAAACCTTAATCGCAGGCAATGTATGGCATGACCAAATCTGTAATCGAGCAAAAAATGGTGACTTTTATTGGGTCGATACCACCGTAGCGCCTTTTTTAGATGAGCATGGGCAACCGCAAAGTTATATTGCTATACGCACAGACATTACCGCATTGAAATTACAAGAATTTGAACTCGAACAGCATAAAACACAATTGCAATTAGTGCTGGACAGCACTGCAGTAGGGATCTGGGACTGGTATGTAGATACCGGCAAAGCATATTTTAATAACCGCTGGGCGAGTATTATCGGCTATAAATTAGAAGAACTACAACCAACTGATTTTAATACATGGAACAAATATACTCATCCAGATGATCTTGTTACTTCAGGGCAGCTTTTAGAACAGCATTTTGCGGGTGAGAGCGATTATTATGTCTGCGAAGTTCGTATGTTGCATCGTCTCGGACATTGGGTGTGGGTACTGACCACAGGACGTATCGTTGAGCGCAATAGTGATGGCTCTGCAAAACGAATGATAGGTACTCATCTTGATATTACAGAGCGAAAAGAAACAGAAGCACAATTGCAATTGAGTCGCGACCGATTTGTGTCTCTGGTTGGCAATATTCCAGGCATTGTGTATCGATGTAAATACGATGCCCAATGGAGCATGCTCTATCTGAGTGAACAAACAAAAGTTATTACCGGCTATGAACCAAGTGATTTAGTTGATAATCATAAGCTGAGCTTCATTGAATTAATTCACCCGGATGATGTCTCAAGCGTGGCAGAGAAAGTGAGAGTCGATGTTGATGCTCGTCAGCCATGGTCATTAGAATACCGTTTGGTCGCTTCTGACGGCAGTATTCATTGGGTACATGAAAAAGGTCAAGCAGTGTATGATCAGGCTGGCAAAGTATTGTATTTAGATGGTTTTATTCATGATATAACCGAACGTTATCATACTCAATCAACACTTTATCGCCAACAAAGTTTACTTGAAGCAATGAGTAAACAAGGCCAAATTGGTGCCTGGGAAGTGGATTTAGAAGCACAGACTATGTATTGGTCCGATGAAGTCAAAGCAATTCATGAAGTCGCTGATGACTACCAGCCAGTAATAGGGCAAGCTCTTGATTTTTATAAGCAAGGTGAACATCGTGATAAAATTAGCGAACTGTTTGAAGGTGCTGTTCTTAATGGTAACAGCTGGGAAATTGAGTTAATCCTTGTCACAGCGTTAGGCAATGAAAGGTGGGTTAAGTCGATAGGCCAAGTTGAATTTAAAAATGAACGTTGCGTGCGTGTGTATGGTTCATTTCAAAATATTGATACTTATAAACATCTCGAATTAGATAGTAAAAAAGCCAACCAATATAATAAAAACCTAGCGAGTTTAACCGTCTCACCTGAGTTATTGGCAGGTAATTTCGATGTAGTAAAAAATTTAGTGACGCAGTCAATGTGTGAAGTACTTGATGTGCAACGCTCAGCAGTGTGGGTGTTTGATGAAGCTAGCGATGAAATGACGTGCGTGAGTTTATTTATCGATGATCAAGGTTTTGTTGAGCAGCCTTTAGTGCTTAAAGCGAGTGAATTTCCCGCTTATTTCAAAGCAATATTTGCACAAGGTTTAGTGGCAATTAATGATGTTAATAGCCATCCTGCAACCGCCGAATTGATTGACACTTACACAACACCATTAAATATTAATTCGATGCTCGATGCCGTTATATCTACCGGTGAGGGTATATTAGGAGTGCTATGTGCGGAAAGTGTCGGTAGCTATCGCTGTTGGAGCCAAAATGAAGAAACCTATTTACGCTCTTTAGCGACATTAGTGGGCAGCGTGTTAATGTCGCAAAGGCGGAAGCAAACCGCCCAAGAGCTGAAAATTGCATTAGTCAAAGCCAATGCTGCTGCAACAGCAAAAAGTCAATTTTTAGCAACCATGAGTCATGAAATCCGTACCCCAATGAATGGGGTGTTGGGTATGCTTGAGCTGATCGAACTTGAAGCGTTGACCAAGCCGGTGCGAACGAAAGTCGCGATAGCAAAAAATAGCGCGCATTCTTTATTGTCGGTGATCAATGATATTTTAGATTTTTCGAAAGTTGAAGCCGGTAAAATCGAGCTAGAAAGTATCAACTTCAATGTTTGTAATTTACTCGGAGAGGTGGCGGAATCTCAAGCCCTTGCGGCGCAAGATAAAGATATCGAAATCATTATTGATTTAGTGGCTGTGACACCGGTGCAATTTAAAGGCGATCCGGGGCGTATTCGCCAAGTGCTGACCAATTTACTGAGTAACGCTGTTAAGTTTACTGCGCAAGGTGAAGTAGTGATCCGCGCATCAGTAACTCCTATTGAACAACAATATCAGCTCAGTATTAGTGTAAAAGACTCTGGCATCGGAATTGATCTAACCAAGCAAAAAGATTTATTCAGCCCTTTTTCACAAGTTGATGCGTCGACTACGCGCGAATATGGCGGTACTGGCTTAGGTTTAGCAATTTGTATGCAGCTGTGTGAGCTGATGGGCGGAACTGTCACTTTAACCAGCGAAGTTGGCCAAGGCTGTGAATTCACAGCGACGATTATGCTACAAGAGGGGAGCGAAACCGAACGCAGTATACCGACCATAGATCTGACCAAGCTCACTATATTGGTGGTTGATGATAACGAAACCAACCGGATTGTGATAAGCCAACAGCTTGCTCATTGGGGAGCTAAAGTAGAGCTTGCATGTAATGCAAGGCAGGCGCTTGAGCTGTGTGAAAAGCGTATATCTGCTCAACAGAGTTTATATGATATAGCGTTATTAGACATGCAAATGCCAGAAATGGATGGCTTAGCGCTGTGTCGAAAATTAAAAGCTGATGATGATTTTAAAGCTATGCCATTAGTAATGATGACCAGTATTGCGGGGATGGAAGGCGCGCAGCGGTTTAATGATGCTGGATTTCAAGCGTACTTTCCAAAACCGATTACCACTGCTGATTTGATTTCAACAATAGCAGTGATCGCTGATGAACAGTGTTCGACAGACTTACCTTTAGTGACATCAAGTTATATATCCTCACTGCGTAGTGATCAGCATAGAGCAAATAGCCATATTTTATTGGTTGAAGACAATCCGATTAACCAGCAAGTATCTAAACTAATGTTAAGTAAACTGAATTTTACCGTAACGCTAGCGGAGAATGGTCAGCAAGCTCTTGATATTTTAGCGAAAGTACCTGCAGAACACTTTAATTTAGTGCTCATGGACTGCCAAATGCCGGTGATGGATGGATTTGACGCTACTCGCGCAATTCGTGCCGGTGAGGCGGGTGCTAAACATCAACAGATCACGATTATTGCACTCACAGCCAATGCAATGGATGAAGACAAACAGTTGTGTTTAGCATCTGGAATGGATGACTACTTGGCTAAACCGATTCAACTACAAATATTAAAAGATAAACTAGATCAGTATTAAACAATGCAGTAATAAATAAGAGAGCTTATGACAGACCAAAAAACGATTACCTTAAGAGATGCGCAGCCTTCGGATGCTGCTACTATTTTGCATTTTATTACCGAATTGGCAATTTATGAAAAAGAGCCCGATGCAGTTAAAACCGATGAACAGGCGATTTTAAAAACCCTGTTTAGTGAAGGTGCAACAGCGCATAGTTTAATTTGTTTTGAAGGCGATACGCCAATTGGCTTTGCGGTGTACTTTTACAATTACTCGACTTGGCTTGGCAAGAATGGCCTGTACCTTGAAGACTTATATGTTAGCCCAGATAGCCGAGGTAATGGTGCGGGTAAATTGATTATGCAACATTTGGCACGCCAAGCTATCGCAAAAGATTGTGGCCGTTTTGAATGGGTGGTACTTGACTGGAATCAACCTGCGATCGATTTTTACAATAGTATGGGGGCAGAGCCACAAAATGAGTGGATCATTTATCGACTTACAGGACAAGCATTAATTGATTTTGCCGAGAAATAAAAATACGCAAATATAAATAAAAATCATTTGCATTAAGTTGTTTGGCTGTGTAAATTAATCACATCATTTAATTTTGTGCAGGTGATTTTTATGTCACACCCACAGTTTCACAGCAGTAATAAATTGTCTCAGGTTGAGCAAGTATTAAGTCCTTGGCAAGCCAACATTATTGCTGGAAATACAGCGTTTGAACGCGGTGCTTTAATTGAAGCTCGCGATAAATACACGACAGCACACACCCTCGCAGCTCGTTTATTAAGCCAATTTAGCCAAGCAAAAATATGCCAGTCAGTTATTAGCGCAATTGAACATTGCTGCCCCGCATTCGTTGTTGCCGCTCATAATTTAGCGGATACATATCGAGCGATGAATCAAGCAGAGCAAGCGTGTCAGTGCTTGTGTGATGTGCATATAAGTTTAAGTCATTTGCTCCAGCATTCATGCGATACGGTGCGTACAGTGGTTGTGCACCATCATCACAAAACCTACACAGAGTTAGTACGGTTTGCCAAATTGCACAGTCATTCCCCGCAATTAATAGAACAAATCAATCAGACGTTAAGTTACACCCCAGATCAAACTGCCACTGTGCATTGATCACTTATTCTTAATCCGACAAGGAACAATTATGGCGTTTACATTACCCCCATTACCATATGAGTACGATGCGTTAGAGCCACATTTAGATGCTAAAACTATGGAGATCCACCATACTTTGCATCATCAAACATATATCAATAAAGCCAATGCGGCACTTGAAAATACCCAGTATAGCGATACTGATGTACATGAGTTACTCGTAAAGATTGACACGTTGCCAACTGAGCTGCAAAAAGTAGTGCAAGAGCATGGTGGCGGACATGCAAACCATTCATTGTTTTGGACAGTAATGAGCCCCAATGGTGGGGGTCAGCCAAAAGGGAGTTTATTAGATGCGATCATAGAGCAGCTTGGCAGCTTTGATAACTTTAAAGAGGCATTTACAGCAGCAGCTGTTAGTCGCTTCGGCAGTGGCTGGGCGTGGCTAAGTGTTAATAAAGATAACCAGCTTGTGGTGGAAAGTAGTTTAAATCAAGACAGTCCATTAATGCACGGCAACACGCCGATTTTAGGTTTAGATGTGTGGGAGCACGCCTATTATCTGAAATACCAAAACCGCCGCCCGGAGTATATCGCAGCATTTTATAATGTTATTAATTGGGCTGAAGTTGAGCGTCGTTATTTAGCTGCTACCAGTAAATCAATCAGCGAATAAAGGTTGAGTGCCGAAAATGGCTAGTAAACTGTGTTTTTTCACGTACTCTATTAGCAGATGTATAGTTAAGAGCACCTTATGGATACTAGCCATTGGCAACTTGCCAGACAAAGCCGCGACCATCGTTTTGATGGACTCTTTTTCATCGGTGTTAAAAGCACCGGTATTTATTGTCGGCCAATTTGTCCTGCCCCTACTGCAAAAGAGCAAAACGTAGAATACTTTCAATATGCCCATAATGCTGCCCAGGCTGGATTTCGCCCGTGCATTCGTTGTCGCCCAGATAGCGCCCCTGGAAGTAGCGCATGGCAAGGAACAAAAACCACAGCGCTGCGAGCCAAACATCTGATAGACAGTGACTTAACAACACAACAAAGCTGTGAACGGTTAGCTGAGCGACTAGGCGTGAGTAGCCGCTATTTAAGGCAGTTATTTCAGCAACATTTTGGTATCTCAGTAACTCAATATCGGTTATTTAATCAATGCCATTTCGCTAAAAAATTATTACAAGAAACAAGCCTGTCGGTATCCCAAGTTGCTTTTGCAGCGGGCTTTAATAGTATTCGTCGCTTTAATGATGCTTTTTTACAGCAGTTACATATTTGCCCGTCAAAAATGCGTGGTGAGCGTAGTACATCACGTGCGATGTTGACGCTTAAATTACCTTTTCGGCCCCCTTATAATTGGGCTGCGTTACAGCAATTTTTAGCTAAGCGGTTAATTTCACCTCTTGAGTGGCTTGGTGAGACATATTATGGTCGCAGCTTTAAAAACCAGCATTGCCAAGGCCAGTTTACGGCTGAGTTTGTAGAGCACAAACATCATTTTTTAGTCAGCATTGATATTGATCAGCCACGCTTTTTACAGCCTATTTTAAGTGAAATTCGCAGGGTGCTCGATTTAGATGCCGATACTGCGCAAATCGAACAACACCTAACAACTCAACTTCAAGGGGCAATTGTGTTAACCCAAGGGCTGCGGTTACCGGGTATTTGGTCGGTATTTGAGGCTGGTATTCGTGCGGTACTTGGCCAACAAGTCAGTGTGACTGCCGCGCATAACTTAGTGACTCAGCTGGTGGATGAACTGGGCGAACAAGATGGCGAGCGAGTGTATTTTCCAACCCCTGAGGTAGTGGCAAACAGTGAGCTGGCATTTTTTAAAATGCCTCAAGCGAGAAAGAATGCGCTGCGTAATTTAGCGCAATTCTGCGCCGATAACCCTGATTGTCAACAGCTTGATCAATGGCTGCTACTCAAAGGGATTGGACCTTGGACAGTAAACTATGCAAAATTACGCGGCCAAAGTCAGCCCGATATTTTATTAGCAGGAGATTTAGGTGTAAAGAAAGCACAGGCGGGGGCAAAACCATTTAATGATGAGATGTGCGCGCCATTTCGCTCCTATTTAACCTTTCAACTATGGCAGCAGCTAACATGACTATTATTCAAACCCGAATACCCAGCCCAATTGATGAGATTATTATTCAAGGTAACCAACACGGGGTGAGTTATGTGGGCTTTTATCCAGTTATAGAGTGCTCAGAAACCCCATTTTCAGAGGTTGAGCAGCCACATATTTTAAATTGTGCTGCGCAGCTTAATGACTACTTTACAGGCAAGCGAACAACCTTTGATGTCACTCTAGCTACCCATGGTACTGCTTTTCAACAAGCGGTATGGCAAGCGCTCACCGCGGTGCCATTTGGACAAACACAGAGTTATTCAGATATTGCTCATGCACTCAATAATCCAAAGGCAGTTCGCGCAGTGGGGGCTGCTAATGGTAAAAACCCAATCAGTATTATTGTGCCGTGTCACCGTATTATTGGTGCCAACGGTAAATTGACCGGCTATGCGGGTGGGCTAGAGCGCAAGCAGTGGTTACTTGAGCACGAAGGGCTGATTTAATCTTCAAAAAAGGGTCAATAGACTCCAGGAATTAGTTTTAGCACGGGTAAAAAAGGTGATGTTCAATCAAGATTAAGGTAGCATTAGCGCACTTTTTTCAGGGTAGGCATTTTCATGGCTCAGCTGTACTTTTATTATTCTGCAATGAACGCAGGTAAATCTACCACGCTTTTACAATCGGCATTTAACTATCGCGAACGCGGCATGGAGCCTGTTATTTTAACGGCTGCATTGGATGATCGTGCCGGTGTTGGTAAGGTATCTTCTCGAATTGGTTTACAAGCTGATGCACATATTTTTGATGCTGACAAAGATGTTTTTGAACTGATCAAACAGCTTAATAGTGAACAAAAACGTCACTGTGTGCTGGTGGATGAATGTCAATTTTTATCACGTCAGCAAGTAATGCAACTGACCGATGTGGTGGATGAATTAGGCATTCCGGTGTTGTGCTATGGCTTGCGTAATGACTTTAGAGGCGAGTTATTTAGCGGCTCGCAGTACTTACTGGCGTGGGCTGATAAACTGGTTGAACTTAAAACGGTGTGTCATTGCGGTCGCAAAGCGAACCATGTATTGCGTACGGATGAGCAAGGCAAAGCGATTGCCGATGGTAATCAAGTGGAAATTGGCGGCAACGACCGTTATGTGTCGGTGTGCCGCAAACACTATAAAGCTGCGTTAAACATGCAGCGCCGAAGTTAACGCTGCTATAAATTGATCAATATCGGCTCGAGTGATCTGTAAGTGAGTTACTAAACGCAAAGTTTTGCTTGGGCTGAATACTATCCCTTGTCCTTTTAGTTGCTGCGCAATGGCATTAATATCAACATTATCAGCAACATTTGCATAGACCATATTGGTTGTATCGCGCGACAAGTCAACGTTAAAGCCTTCAATGGCACTGAGCTGCTGCGCTAAGTAACGCGCATTGCTGTGATCGTCGGCTAAACGACTAACATTGTGCTCAAGTGCATAGTGGCCAGCGGCTGCCAGCATACCAGCTTGGCGCATAGCGCCGCCAAGTACTTTACGCCAACGCCTTGCTTTATTGATCAGTTCAACAGAGCCAAGTAGTAATGAGCCTACTGGTGCGCCTAAGCCTTTTGATAAGCAAATAGACACGGAGTCAAAGTGTTTGGTTATCTCGGTAATATCTACCTTAAGCGCAACCGCAGCGTTATAAACGCGAGCACCATCCAAATGCAGTGCTAATTGATGGCTGTGAGTGAACTCACGCGCTTGGGCTAAATAACTTAATGGCAGCACTTTACCGCCAATGGTGTTTTCTAAACTGAGTAAGCGGGTATTAGCAAAGTGAAAGTCTTTGGGTTTGATAGCGGCGCGTATTTTGTCAAAGCAGAGGCTGCCATCATTTTCATTCTCGATAGGTTGCGGTTGGATTGATCCAAGCACTGCCGCGCCACCGCCTTCAAATTTATAATTGTGTGCATTTTGCCCACAAATATATTCATCACCACGTTCGCAATGAGCCATTAACGCTAATAAGTTTGCTTGGGTGCCGGAGCTACAAAACAATGCACTGGCAAAGCCATGACGCTGTGCTGCAACGCTTTCTAATTTATTAATACTGGGATCATCACCATATACATCATCACCTAAAGGGGCGTTGAACATAATTTCGCGCATTTTAGCGCAGGGCTTAGTGACAGTATCAGAACGAAAATCAATCATGATATCTCCGGTTGTGTAAATTGCTGGCTGATCTCTTGGCGAGTTTGTTGATCAAAATAACTCCACGCAATAAAGCGACTCACTTTTTGCCCTTGCGCCATTTCAATGATTTTAACTTCAGCCACAGGGTGTGTTTTTAATTGTGCTTGTAACGTGGCTAAGTTTTCTTTTTTTGAAACTAAAGAGGTAAACCACATACACTGCTCAGCAAATAGGGCACTTTCATCGATCATGGTACAAATGAATTGCGCTTCGCCACCTTCACACCAAAGCTCATTATGTTGCCCGCCAAAATTTAAAGACGATTTAGGGGCTTTGCCTAAGTTTTTCCATTTCCGCTCGCTACTTTGAGCTGCTTGTTGTTCACTGGCATGAAAAGGAGGGTTACACAATGTAATATGAAAAAGCTCTTTTGCATTTATTACCCCCTGAAAAATATGCTGCGACTGCTTTTGTAGCTTGACGGTAATTTTGCGATTATTAAATTGTACGATTTGTTTGGCTAATTTTACAGCGCTCGGATCTATATCTGAGCCTGTGACGCTCCAGTTATATTCATGGCTTGCTAGTAACGGGTAAATTATGTTCGCACCAGTACCTATATCCAGCACTTTAACTTGTCTGCCTTGAGGTATAACGCCTTGATTATCGTTTGCTAGTAAATCGGCTAAGTAGTGAATGTAATCAACGCGTCCTGGAATCGGTGGGCAAAGGTTGTGTTCAGGTATATCCCAAAAATCAACGTTATAGTACGCTTGCAAAAGTGCTTGATTAAGCGTTTTTACTGCTTTGTTATCACTAAAATCAATACTTTTAGTACCATTGGGAGTAAGCACGATATATGGTTTTAAAGTGGGCACTTTAATACTTAGGTAGTCTAAATCATAGCCTTTGTTATGGCGATTTCGAGGGTGTAGTTTTGATTTTAATGGTGTTGATTTCATAACAAATAATTAGCTTAACAAACAAAAAAGTTATTTTACCAGAGAAACACATTGACGTGTGATCTTGTTTAAATTACTGGTAGGATGAGTTGCGGTTCATAACAATGACAACAAGGAACTGAAATGGCGATCGTACAAGAATCAGTATTTATTAAACTAACTGAGCTACAAACATTACATTTGCGCCGCATAGCAGATAACAGCAAAGCCGCTGGGCCAGCTGTGTTGTTTATGCATGGTGCTGTTGAAAACGGTAAAATATTTTATACGCATTTAAATAAGGGGTTAGCACCTTTTTTAGCTGAGCAAGGATATGTGTGTTATGTGGCTGATCTACGAGGTCGTGGTGACAGCAAACCGGCTATCTCAAAGCATGCTCACTATGGCCAAACCGAAGCTATTATTGAAGATATTCCCGCTTTTATTGCTAAAATTACCGAGCGTGAAGGTAGACCACCAGCGTATTGGGTAGCCCATTCCTGGGGTGGTGTATTAATGAACAGTGTGTTTGCGCGTTTCCCACAGTATATCAATGATGTAAAAGCATGTGCTTACTTTGGTACTAAACGCTCGCTTTATAATCATCATCCACAAAAATACCTTCAAGGAAATTTGATTTGGTATTTTTTAGCGCCAATACTGGCTAAAAAACATGGTTATTTACCCGCCAAAAGACTCAAGTGGGGCAGTGATGATGAAACTAAAAAGTCGCATTATCAAAGTATGCAATGGGCTAAACGTAAACCATGGTTAGATAGCGACGACGGGTTTGATTACGCGCAAGCTGTGGCTGGCTTAAGTTTGCCACCGACCTTACACATAGGGGGGGTGAAAGACAAAGCGCTTGCACAACAAATTGATATTGAAAAATTTATTGCCGAGTCAGGTACTGGTATTCAACACCTGCAAATGTACGGGAAAAAACACGGCCATCAATATGATTACGATCATATTAATATGTTAACGCACGCTAGTGCTAAAGCAGATCAATTTAAGGATCTAGTGACGTGGTTTGAGCGTCATTCAGCAACGCCCTGAGTGGCGTTTCAAAACGTTTCCAGTGTTCTATTGCACGGTTATGTAGCGGTTTTCGTACAGCTGCTTTGCTAAGCGTGGTAACTGGTTTTTTTGATTTATAAAAGTCTAAACATTGTGCTTCAAATGCGGTACCTAAAAATGTAAATACGCTTTTTAACGTATCGCGCGGCTCGCTGATCAGTTGCTCATAATGAACATCTAAGATAGCCGAAGGTATTGCTTGTTGCCAATGCGTCATCAAACCTTGGTATAAATCATAGTAACGTTTAAATTCAGGTAATGAGCAAAAATAAGGTTCATTTTCTGCAAAGTAATTACTATAAACGGACCAAGCTGTGGCATTAAAATCGCGCTGCAAGTTAATAAACTTAGCATTTGGAAACAATAAATAGATAAGCCCTAACGATTGATAATTAGCGGGCAATTTGTTGATCATGAACGCGCGAATAGGTTTTGCTTGTTTTAACCGTGCGGTATAAAGAGCCCGCGCTTGCTCAATCAGTTGCGGTGTTAGTGCGCTGATACATTCAGGGTAGGACAACTTGGTTTGTTGTTCTATGAATGCAACAACTTGCGAGCTAATACAGCGATCTTCCCCAAGGCTTGCAAATTCACTATGTGAAGCTAACATTTGTTCTAATAATGTTGAGCCACTGCGTGGCATGCCAATAATAAAAACGGGCGTAACAGTACCAGTAAATCCAGGCTTGATAGTGGCAAATAAACTTTTTGGGTTATAACGTATAATACTTTGATAAAACGGCGTTAATTGTTCAGTGTTGAAGCTACTCAATTGCAGCTGCAATTTATTGGCTAGTTTATAATAATTTACAGCTTGTTCTATATCATTGAGTTGATCATAACTTTTTGCCAAGGCGTAATAACAAACCATTTTTAAACGTAAATTATTGGTTTGTGTGAGTAAATGATGCAAGTTACTGATGTAGTTATGCTGTTGATCAAAGCGGCCAAGTTGTACCAGTTCAAATAAAATATAAGCAGTGACCGGATATAAACCAATACTTAGTGCTTGTGCAAAGGTGGTATGTGCTTTATCTAATTCGCCATGGGTTAAATAATGTTGTGCGAGATAATAGTGTGGCTCTGGGTTATGACTAGCAATGCTTTTTGCATACTCCAGTACGGTTAATGCATCATTTGGCGAATTAACGCCATTAAATGCATCCGCTAACGCGTGCAGTGGCTCCAACATATTAGGTAGACGTTCACAGCTTCTTTGTAATAAATAAACTGCAGCATCAAAGCGCTCTAAGCGCAGGGCAATACGGCCCAAACCAAATAGCGCTTCGCCATTTTGGGGATCACTTTCAAGCAAGGTTTTATAGTGAAACTCCGCTTCTTGGAGTTTGTTTTCGGCAAGTAGTTGGTTAGCTTTTTTTAGCAACATACATCACTTTTTTTATTTTTTAATTACTATATTTATTATTTGGGTATAGCACGAAAAAGGCGAAATGTCTTGAGCATTTCGCCTTTCTTTTCAACGCTTAATTATGATTAAAACGTATAAGTTGCTTTGGCATAATAGAAGCCGCCGTTTATACCATATGGCGAAGTTTCATAGTATTTACCACCCCAGTTATTATTAGGTGCCACGGTAAAATCAAGTTTCTCTGCTTCTTGGTCGAGCAGGTTTTGTGCGCCGACTGAGAAACTAATCGAATCATTCAAAAAGTAAGTTACTTCAGCGTCGAGCGTAATTGCCGCATCTGCCATTTTTGCTGTATCGTCATAATCTACATGCACACCTTGGTATTCACCAAAATAATTTGCACGAGTAAACATTGAGAAACTTTCCCATTGTTGTGACCAACTAAGCGTACCACGGTGATTTGGTAAGTCATTTTCTAAACGGCTTACTTTAAACACCCCAGTAATATTAGTTGAGCGAGTAACCTCAGTTTCATTCCAGTTGTAAGCTAAACTAAATGTTGAGCTACCACCGAGTAAATCTGTGGCATAGTTTGCTACAAAGTCTATACCTTGAGTTGTGGTATCAAAGTCATTAGTAAAGAAGCTTACTTGCGCTAAGCTTTGCACGTTTGGAACACCAGCGGCTTCAAGCGTATCTTTATCAGCTTGACTCAGCTCGATTTTATCAGATTGACTAATACGGTCATCAACTTGGATATTGTAATAATCAATGGTTAGAAATACTTCACCGATGGTGTATACCGCGCCAAAGGTATAACTTTGCGACTCTTCAGGCTCAAGCTCTGTACCGCCTAACTGTACCGCAATTGGATTGGTCGGTGGTAGTAAAGCAGAGTCGACCAATACGCCACTGCTTAGGTTTGTTTGCACGTTACTGACATTGGCTTGGCCAACTGTAGGCGCGCGAAAGCCTGAACTGATTGAACCACGAACATTTAAATCATCGGTTAAGTGATATTGAGCCA
Source organism: Pseudoalteromonas sp. SR41-4 (assembly GCF_014163985.1). NCBI lineage: Bacteria > Pseudomonadati > Pseudomonadota > Gammaproteobacteria > Alteromonadales > Pseudoalteromonadaceae > Pseudoalteromonas > Pseudoalteromonas sp. SR41-4. The sequence goes on from NZ_JACJEI010000019.1 coordinate 47,627, forward strand.
TCAATTTATAGTTAACAGTAGAGCCAAACGTATCATAGTCTTCATAGCGTAGGGCTAAACCCATTAAGAACTCTTCAGTAAATGGGGCTTCAATATCAAGATAAGCCGCGTAGTTGCGACGAGTATATTCACCAGCGTCAGATGGTTTAAAGCCAGGGAAACCATTTGAACCGATACCAAAACCTTGATCCGTTAGTGGGCCTGCTGTAAATGATGCTACATCGCCAGAGGTAACTGTAAATGTTTCCTCGTGCCATTCAAGGCCACCGGCTATGTTCACATCGTATGCTAGATCAAAATCAAAGCCTTTTGATAAATCAAAATTAAAGTTTTTCTCTAATTGTGAGTATTTACCTGGGCTAAAATCACGCGGGCTATCAGGGCCTAATGACGCATTAATAGTGTCGTAAATAAAGTAACGAGATTCATTAAAGCCGACCGTACCACTTAAGTCGTAGTACGCACCTTCTAACATACCACCAGTGAACTCGCCTTTAGTACCTATTGTAAGCGAGGTATCTGTTATGTTGCCACCAAAGTTAGGCGTAAAACCGCCAGGTAACATTTCATTGAAGGCAAAACAGTCTGGATTATTAGCTACTTGGTTGATGTAAACTGGGTTATCTAATACGTTGTCATCAATCATGATGTTAGTAGGGCAGTTACCACTCATATCGCCAGTTAAATCGCCAACTAACAATGTTTCACCACCATCGTTTGAATAGACCCCAGGGCGAGTGTGAGGATTACGATAGTAAAAACCACCGCGTACATCACGCTCTGAATAGTTACCAAACATGTAAAATTCGGAGTTTTTAGTCAGCTCAAGGCCGACATTACCAAAAATAGAGATATCGTCATCAACTTCTGGTGCGCCCCATATTTGTGTAATCGGGGCAATGTCAGGAACACCAGCCTCAATTAAGTTTGCTGCATCAAAACGTTGCACTGAACGACTAGTTGCGTCAGCCGTTTTGTATTGGAAACTTAAATTTGCGAAGCCATTGTCGGTAAATGGTAGACCAATGTTACCGGAAATCTGTGTTGTATCACCGTCGCCTTCATAGTACTGACCTTGGCGTACTTCGAAACTGCCGCCTTCCGAGGCATCTTTTAGTACAAAGTTGATAACCCCAGCAATCGCATCTGAGCCGTACTGAGCGGCTGCGCCATCTCTTAGTACTTCAACTTGTTTTAGAGCGATACTTGGAATAACTGAAATGTCCGCACCTTGTGCGCCATCGTTTATGCCGCCACCTAAAAAGGCAATAACAGAGGCACGATGACGACGTTTACCATTGAGTAATATCAATGTACTGTCAGAAGGTAAGCCACGTAAGTTAGCTGGACGAACCAAAGATGCTGCGTCACTAATAGGCATTGAATGCACGTTTAATGATGGAATTGAGCCTTTTAATAGCTCGAGCATATCCGTATTACCTGATTTACCAAGTTCTTCACCACCGATGATATCGATAGGTACCGGTGAATCACCAATAGAACGCGGTGCAGAGCGAGTACCCACTACGGCTATTTTTTCTACATTTTTATTTACTTTAGTTACTTCAGCTTGTTCATCTGCAGCTAAGGCAGTCCCCGAAATAAATAAGCCTGCGGTGGTTGTCGTTAATGCAAGTTTAACTGCATGATTTAATATGTTATTTCTAAATTTCATTCTAATTTCCCCAGTTAGAATTATTGTAATTTCGTAACTATATGATTTTTAAAAAGCCAAATAGTCTATTAAAGTTATACAACTTGTTAAATAATTGTGCAAGGTGTTAAATGATTTGGTTTTTTTTGGTTTTTCTATAGAGGAAATTAGAGGTTTACATACCTATATGAAAAGTAATGATATTTTGAAAAGGGAAATTAGAAATAAAGTAATAAGTGGGATTTTTTTATAAGTAAATGAAATAATAATTTTGTAAATAAATCTTTAGACTAAGTAAAATTCAATAAAGTTCAATAAAGTTCAATAATTATTAATGATCAGTTTGTTCAGGATTTTGTTGTCGCCAAACTTTTAACGCTTCTCGGTATTCATCCCAAACACATGGGCAACAACTGCCACCACCGCAGCACTGATCAGCAGTCGGTCTGGTTGGTTTTGTGTCGTCAACTCGGTATGGTATATCGGCTGTGTTTTGCGGCATTTTATTCATTATTTACAGATTTAATAGCATGGGCTGTTTATTGGCCCGTGATTATACTTAATCATGGCTTTTTTGCTAGTTGAGAAATGATGTTGATCTGTTAATCGGTGATTGTATTAAATTATGCTTTGTGAAGCGTTAAGGCTATGTGAGAATAGCGTTATGCGACTATATAAAGTTATTCATCGTGCCCCAATTCGAGTGGCAAAAATTAGTACAAAACGCCAACAGTTGCGTTTTAAGCGCGCTATGGTAGCACTTAAAATTGCACTGGCGCAGGAAAAGCAAGAAACCAAAGAAATGCTCACAATTTATCGTCGCTACACCCAAGGAGATGTGAGTAAAGAGGATCTGCAAAAAGCGAATGCCCAGTTTGTTGATATTCTCAAAGGATTGGGTTTAGGTGTTTTTGCTGTTTTACCTTTTGCACCTGTGACTATTCCACTGGTTGTTAAGTTGGGTCAATGGGTTGGAGTTGATGTACTGCCAAGTTCATTTAATATAAATAAATCACTTAAAGATATTGACCAGCAGATCGCTGATGAAGAGCAGCAACACCACCACGCTGAAAAAACGGCAAAATCAGACGTAAAACCACCTGTAAAAAAATAATGCCATGCAGTTTAAAGGATAGTCTTTGTGCTATACCTTTTATGCTGAGTTATTGATATGCTTGATCATCATATAATTTTAAACGAGTCATTTAATGAGTACATTAATTCGTCATAGTTCTACGGGTATTCCTTTATCTTTTATTGTTAAAAATGACTTAGCTACATGGCAAGCACAGCAGCCAATTTTTTTACAAAACTGGCTAAATAGCTGTGATTTTGCAAAACAAGGTTTAGCCTTGGTGGTCAATCCACAAAGTGGAGCGCTAAGTCAGGTGTATTGTTTAGTTAATAGCGTTGATGACTTTTGGCTCGCGGGTGAATTAGCCAGCAAACTGCCAGCAGGAATTTACCAAGTTCAAGAGTGTGAACAACAATTAGAACAGATTGCTCTGGGTTTTATACTTGGTGGTTATGAATTTAGCGAATATAAAGCCAAAGGTGCTGTAAAAGCACAATTAGCAATTGCCGATGAAGCATTGTTTGCGTGTATTACACGCCAAGCAAATGCGATTAACTTAGTTAGAGATCTAGTTAATACTCCCGCCGTAGACATGATGCCACAGCACTTATCACAAGTGATGGCTGATTTAGCACACACTTACAATGGTCAATTCAATGAATGGATAGGGGATGAATTATTAGAACAAAACTATCCAACTATCCACATGGTAGGCCGCGCCAGTGAAAATAAACCGCGTTTACTTGATTTACACTGGGGCGCTGCAGATGCTCCTTTGATCACCTTAGTCGGCAAAGGTGTTTGTTTTGATTCTGGTGGTTTAGATCTTAAACCAAGCTCAGGTATGCGCAATATGAAAAAAGACATGGGCGGCGCAGCTCATGTAATTGGTTTAGCGCAGTTAATTATGGCGGCAAATTTACCAATTCGTTTACGCGTGTTGGTACCCGCTGTTGAGAATGCGGTATCGCGCAATGCATTTCGCCCTGGCGATGTAATTAAAACACGTAAAGGGATTATGGTCGAAATCGATAACACCGACGCAGAGGGGCGTTTAGTGTTATGTGATGCACTCACGGAAGCACAAAATGACAATCCTGAGTTGATCATTGATTTTGCAACCTTAACCGGTGCTTGTCGTATTGCGTTAGGCACTGAGTTACCAGGGTTTTTCTCAACTGAGCGTGATGTTGCCAATGGCATTATTGACGCCGGTATTGCAGTAAGCGACCCCGTTTGGCAATTACCGCTTTTTGAACAATATAAAAGTTTATTAAAAAGTGATGTTGCTGATATGGCTAACTGTGCAAGTACCCCATTCGGCGGCGCAATTACTGCTGCACTTTATTTAAAAGAATTTGTAGAGCCAACCACACCATGGGTACATTTTGATGTAATGGCATGGAATATCCGCTCATTACCAGGTCGTCCAGTCGGTGGTGAAGCACTCGGTATTCGTGCCGTATTTAACTACTTACAAAGTCGTTTTAAATAAATTTATTGAGCTTTGTGAGGTTATGCCTCATAAAGCTCAAGCGGTAACCCATCAGGATCTGCAAAAAAGGTAAATTGTTTACCTGTGTATTCATCAGTTCGAATCTCTTCTACTGCCACACCTTGGCTTTGCAAATACACTTTACTTTGCTCAATATTGGCCACTTTAAATGCTAAATGTCGTAAACCTTGTGCTTCTGGGTAACTAGGTCGCTTTGGTGCATTATCAAATGAAAATAGCTCTATTTGGCTACCATCAGGCAAGGCTAAATCTAATTTGTATGAGTGGCGATGTTGGCGAAAATGCTCTGCAATTATGGGCAGCTGTAAGATCTGATGATAAAAATGTTTTGAGCGGGTGTAATCGCTGCATATAATTGCAGCGTGGTGAATTCCTAGCAATTGCATCATTTTTAGCTATCTGTGGTAAATAGCGCAGTATAGCTGCGCCATATTGAGTATGTTATTGATCACTACCTTTGCAAGCTGCTACTGCGGGGGCCACTAACTCTAAACCGGTTTTATCACACGGTGGTAGTGCTGCATCGCTAACGCTGATTGGCGTGACGCGTTCGCCCCATTTTATGTAACTAGCAGCCCAAGTTAATCCGGCACCAAATGCTGCAGACATGATATTAGCATGTGGTTTAATTAATCCTTGCTCAACAGCTTCGCATAATGCGATTGCAATAGTTGCTGCCGATGTATTGCCGTATTCGCCAATGTTAACCATTACTTTTTCATCTGGCACTTTTAAGCGATGTTGAATGGCTTGAATGATACGTAAATTTGCTTGGTGTGGCACAAGTACATCGATATCATCAAGGCTCAAATTTGCTTGTGTGAGCACATCGTCACAGGCTTCACTCATGCCCTTTACTGCGCGCTTAAAGATTTCGCGACCTTCAAATAATAAATCAGATGGCCCAATAGGCACATATTTATTTAAGTCACTACCAAAGTTAGTGATATGCAAGATATCACGGTCTTCGCTATCACAGCCTGTTTTTGTCGCGAGTAAACCCGCTGGCGTGTCTGCTGCTTCAAGTACTACGGCACCGGCGCCATCACCAAATAACACCGCACTGTCACGGCGATCCCAGTTTACATACCAGGTCATACGTTCAGCAGCAATTACTACAGCTTTTTTGATCATACCGGCTTGAATTTGTGCAGTCGCTGCTTGTATTGCATATAAAAAACCAGAGCAAGCTGCATTGGTGTCCATAGCGGCAGCGCCAACTGCACCAATGTTTTTTTGTACTAACGAAGCTGTGTTTGCCACCATAGTAGAGGGCGTACATGTTGCTAATAACACTAAGTCAATGTCTTTAGCATCAATGCCAGCACAGGCTATTGCATGTTTAGCTGCTACAGTGGCAAGCTCTGCAGTACTAACGTGGCTTACTCTACGGGCTTTTATACCAGTGCGGGATGTGATCCATTCATCATTGGTATCAACTAATTGGCTAATTTCATCGTTGCTAATACGCGCTGGTGGGATACATTTACCCCAACCCGTTATGTGTGCGTAGGTCATAGTGTGCTCTCTTTAAGTGGTCAGACATGTGTCATCTATGTTTGATTTATACCAAAAATCCAGTTCTAAGACTAGTTTATAACTTAGCTTACGTCGTAAATAGTGGTAATTAAACGTAATTTAGGCTAATGGTAGTAGAAAAATGAGGTAAACATGAAACAAAAATTAATTACTATCTTGGCTGCATTGGGTACGACGGTATATTCTGCGGCGAGTTTTGCAACACAAACTCAGGTTATTTACGCAGGATCAATGTTAGCAGGTGCTGAACAAATACTAGAAAAGCAACGCACTATTGTTATAGAAGACGCTATCATCACGCGCATCGAAAAAGGCTATGTGAGTGTTATTGATCTAGCATTGCCCGATGCAAAGATCATTGATTTAAAAAATCAATTTGTTATGCCTGGATTAATTGATATGCACGTACATGTTACATTTGAGCGTGACGCAAACGCAAACCCTCATCAATGGCTTACAGAGTATGAAGCGGACTATGCTCTGCGCTCAATTAAATATTTACAGCGTAGTCTTGATGCCGGTTTTACCTCGGTACGTGATTTAGGTAGCAGTTATAAAGTGATCTTTCCACTACAGCGTGCCGTTGAGCGTGGAGATATTCAAGGGCCACGTATTTTTGCTGCAGGAGATACAATTACCCCAACGGGCGGGCATGCTGATCTGCACGGTTACCGTAAAGATATTAGTGATGTGATAAGTGGAGGGTTAGGGGTGTGTGATGGTGCTGATGATTGTCGCCGCGCGGTTCGTGAAGTAATTAAATCAGGTGCTGATGTAATTAAAATTACCGCAACGGGTGGGGTGTTAAGTAATACCGCAGCGGGTGTCAATCAGCAGTTCACAGATCAAGAGTTGATGGCGATTGTTGATACTGCACATAACTTAGGGCGCAGCGTAACAGCCCATGCTCATGGTACATCAGGGATCAAAGCGGCATTACGTGCAGGTGTTGATTCAATTGAACATGGGTCTTACCTAGACAAAGAGACTGTAAAGTTATTTAAGCAATATAACGCTTATTTAGTGCCCACGTTATTGGCAGGCCAAACGGTCAGTCAAGAAGTACTCAGTAACCCAAATATGCCAACAGCTATTGCTGATAAAGTACGCACCGTTGTACCAAATGTTGCAGCTTCATTTAAGCTGGCATTAAAAAACAATGTTAATATTGCTTTTGGTACAGATTCTGGCGTATCACGCCATGGTAATAATGCTGATGAGTTTTTATGGTTAGTTAAATATGGCATGACTGAAAAGCAGGCTATTATGTCAGCAACAGTTAATGCCGCTAAGTTACTCGGCCAACAAGACCGACTAGGGCAGTTGAGTGTTGGTAAACAAGCAGATATCATCAGCGTTAATGGCTCTCCTCTTGATGATATAACGACATTGCAAAATGTACAATTTGTGATGAAAGCAGGGCAAATATATAAACACCAATTGTAGGATACAGTATGGGCAGCAAAATCAAGGCATCATTGTTTAATCATTTGATTGACGCTGAGCGCCAGTTATTAGATCCTGAGATCCGTCAATCTGAGCAGGCATTGGATGCTTTGCTCGATGATGATTTTATTGAAATTGCCGCTAATGGTACTGTATTTAATAAATATCAAGTATTAACGCGGTTACCTACCGAAGTCGTGCCGCAGTTTTACAATCAGCATTTTAAAGGCCGAATGCTTAGTGATGATATTGCCCAACTAAGTTATCAAGCGGCATATCGGCGCTCTGCGCGCGCTGAGTTTAACTATTCGTTACGGATGTCGCTGTGGCGATTAACCGAAGGCCAGTGGAAAATGGTGTTTCATCAAGGAACGCCGTGTGCTGTGTTTAGTATCTCTATGGATGATGATTAGGTTAACCTTCTTTAATTAGGCATTTTTTATTAGGTATTTTTTTGTTAGGTAATTATGTATGGCGTTTTTAATGCGCACTGATCCTGCGATTAGCCGTTTACTGATGTTACGCAGTGGTGCAATTGCAATTCAACTATTGGCCGTTGTAGCAGTCTATTTTTTACTTGAGCACCAAATCCCTTTATTGCCTCTACTGGTAGTGATCTCCCTTGAAGCCGTATTCCAAATTTTAAGCGTGATTGCTTATCGTAATGTCAGTAAAGCGAAAGAACTTGGGATGTTAATGCAGCTTACGGCCGATGTGCTTTTTTTATCGGTATTGCTGTCTTTGAGTGGTGGTGCGACCAATGCATTTGTGTCGTTACTGTTGTTACCAATAATGATTGCTGCGGTGAGTGTCAGTGCTCGCGGCTTAGCTTATATTGCTGTATTAGCGATCACCGCCTATAGCGTGCTGCTATTTAAAATGCCTCAGCACAGCATGCATCATATGCAAATGACCAGTCACTTTGTGGGTATGTGGGTTAACTTTGTGATCAGTGCTAGCGTTATAGCATTCGTTATCGGCACTATGAACCGTGCACTGCATTCGCGAGAGCGCACAATTGCAACTGTGCGAGAAAAACAATTACGAGCAGAGCAGTTAGTCACGCTTGATGGTGCTGCGGCACAAATTACTCATCAATTAGCCAGCCCAATCGCCAATTTACAATTATTGTATGAAGAGCTTCTTGAAGAGCAGCCCGATAATGAGATTGTGAAAGACATGCAGCAGCCCTTGTTGCAATGCGCACAGCAGTTAAAACAGTTTCGTACCCTGTCATCTGAACTACGCACACAAACGGTTGCAGCGACTGTATCGTTAAACGCATTAGCTCAACAAATTAGCGATACAATGCTATTACAGTATCCCGATCAACAGCTTAATTGGCTAAATGCAGCGCCTGCTAGCTCGGTTACTAATGATGCTATGTTACTGCCAGCGATATTAAACTTGTTGCAAAATGCTGCTTTTGCCAATCAACAGGCACAGCAACAAACACTGGAATTGAACTGGCAACAGACTCCAGATAACCCTAAAACAGTGAGTTTAGTTATACGTGATTTTGGTAAAGGATTTAGCGCAGCACAATTGGCAGAGTTAGGGGGTCAGTTAATGCCTAGTGAAACGGGGATGGGGCTTGCAGTTATGCTTTCAAATGTAACATTTGAGCGTTTACAAGGCTCTTTAACATTATTTAATCACCCACAAGGTGGCGCGGTTGCCAAAGTACAATTAACCATTGATGAGCCACAAGTCGAGCCTGTATGAAGCTATTAATTATTGAAGATGATATTAATCTTGCCAATACGTTAGCGCGGCGCTTAAACAAACACGGTTTTGCATGTCAGCTGGCACATGATAAAGCCGAGGCTATTGGCATAGCTAAAAACTTCGCACCGACACATATTCTGTTAGATATGAAATTAGCTGACGATAACGGTTTAGCTCTTATCGCACCACTGAGAGCATTACTAACAGACGCACATATTGTATTATTAACAGGCTATGCCAGTATTGCCACAGCGGTAGAGGCTATGCGCCTAGGTGCAAATGATTATTTAACAAAACCCGTTGATATGCTCACGTTATTACGAGCCTTAACAGGCACATGCGTGCCAACTACTGAGTTAATTGCAGATGATATTGTAACTATGTCGCCAGAGCGTCTTGAGTGGGAACATATTCAGCAAGTGCTGCATACCAATCAAGGCAATATTTCAGCAACTGCTCGGCAACTTAATATGCATCGGCGGACTTTACAGCGTAAGCTACAAAAAAAACCAGTTCAGCAGTAAATCCTAGCGTAATAGTGAGCGTTATTTCGGATCACGGTTTCCGGTTTAGTAATGCTCAGTAAGTTTATTGTTGCCTTTTAGGCAATAAGTTTTACCCGGTCAACTAAGTAATACAGTCGCCTTTAGTCACTTTAAATGGAGCTCAGGTTACTTTAGTGTATTTATATTTTGGCACCAGCCACGCATCATAGATAGTTTTGCAGTTTAGATAGTTGCTGCAATGGCGTTCATTAACTACAGTAAAAATATCATTGTATTTTTTGCAATCAGCATAAGTAGTCATTATGGATTTATCACAACTGGATTTTGTAGCCGTATTATTAGCTGCGATGTCTTCTTTTATGTTAGGAGGCGTTTGGTATTCACCTTGGTTGTTTCAACGAGCCTGGTTAGAAGGCTGTGGATTAACGGAGCTGGATTTAAAAGCAACAAATCCAAAATGGGTATTTGGTGGCGGTTTTGTTTTATCTTTATTTATCGCTTTTGGCTTATCACTGTTTTTAGGACCACATCCACATTTAGGGGTTGCTGTAGGCGTTGGCTTTGCGGTTGGACTATGTTGGGTAAGCAGTGCCTTAGGGATGAGCTATATTTATGAACAACGACCACTAAAGCTGTTTTTAATCAATAGCGGTTACCATATTTTACAGTTTACTTTAATGGGCTTAATCTTTGGACTTTGGCCATAAGCTGTTAATCTATTCGCGTGTTTGTAGTAAAAGTAACAAAATAATGGCAAAACCGAATAAAAAAGGCCCTACTAAAACGGTCGATATTTTTTGTAGTCAATGTAAAGCTCCCCTATTCAAATATCGTAAAGGCGGCAAAGGGGCATTGCTTAAATGTTTTATCGAACGGATCAGTCAAGATTTCACCACAATTCCTTGCGTATGCCCCAACTGCTCACGCCCTTTTGCTCGAGAAGCAATTATCCGAGGCGCACCCGCGTATAAAATGATCGGCGGCAAAGTTACGTTTAAATGAACTCGCTAAAGCGGACATTTATCCTGTGCGCTTTTGGCGAGGCTGCTAAACTTACCCGGTTTGCTGTTTCAATGATTGAAAACAACCCTCCCCATGGAATGGGCCAGTTTGTTGGGTATGATTAAAAAGGATAGGGGACACCCGTGATTGCACTTTTATTTGATATTGTTGGTATGACAGGTACGTTTTTAGTGGTTGGCGCGTTTTTTATGCTACAACTGGGTAAAGCCACGCCAACAGGGCTTTTATATAACATGATGAATTTATCTGGCGCTATTTTGTTGCTTATAAGTCTTTGTTATAACTTTAATTTAGCAAGTTTTGTGATTGAAATATTTTGGATCGCAGCCTCATTAATTGGTTTATATAAATACCTAAAAGCTAAGCAGATTTCAGCTGTAGCCTAAATTTATAAATTAATAGAGAAAAACTCTCACGCCGTCGCGTATTTGTATTAATATTGTAAATAGCACGTTACTTATGATGTGCTAACTCCAATGAAAAATATAGGTGTAAAGCGGCGTAATGATTTTGAAGCAAACAGCATGTCTTTTTTTGTGTGTTTATACAACTCCCTTATTGGCGAGCGAGGCTGAGGATTTATTTGCGCTTAGCTTTGAGGATTTACTTGACGTTCATGTCGATATTGCCTCAAAAACCTTAGAAACTCTCGCTTCAGCACCTTCAACCATCACAGTTTTTAATCGCCAAAAAATAGCCTCGCTTGGGGTGAATAATGCGTTTGAATTGATGAATTTTGTTCCTGGTATGCAATCTACTCGTGGTGATTGGGTAGGCGCTGTACCAAAAGATCACGCAAGAGGTGTTTACCTTGATAGCGGCAATATCTTAGTGATGATCAATGGTGAACGTTTAAATGAGTCATCATTTGGCAAAGCGTCAGTTTATATCCCTTATATACCTATAGAAATTATTGATAAAGTTGAGTTCATACGTGGCCCTGGGTCTGCTTTATATGGCAGTAATGCATTCTTAGGGGTGATGAATATAGTGACTAAAAGCCAAAATAATGAAATGTCGCTGGCTGTGGGAAATGTAGGTCAAACCGGCGCTGCATTCTCGGTTAGTCATCAAGTTAATCAGCAAACACATCTATTTGCTAATGGCGCGTATAACCAGAAAAGTGGTAAGCGTTATCCACAAGGGGTAAACGATCCACTGCAATCAGTTTACTTTGAAGCGGGTGTCGATATCAATAAACTGGCTTTGAGAGCGCGTTATAATCAGGTTGAACTGAATGAGTTTTTAAACCTTGGTGGTTATTCTGACAGTAATCAACATCGTAGTGAGAATACTTTCCTATCTGTAGGTTATGATTGGCTTGAAACTGATACACGTACTTTGGCTACAAAAATAGCGTATGCACATCATCAAATACAAAGTGCTGGATTAATCGCACCTGCAGTAGCCTTACCCAATGCCAGTTATGATTTTTTTATTGGTCCTGATTGGCATACGACGGATTTAACAGTCAGTGTAGAGGCCAGTCAGCAATTTAATAATGGTTGGTCAATTAATTCAGGCTTGCAATATAGCCACGCAGAGCAACATAAAGCGGACTTACGTGTTAATTATTTTGATATTAACAGCGGTGAAATTATTGTTGAAGATCCGTTTTATCAAGGGGGGATTGTTACAATCAGTAATTATGCGCCATTTCAGAGTTTGCAATCTACCTTTGAAACCCGAAGTATTTATGGGCAAATCAAAGTGCCTTTTGCTGAGCAATTGACCTTATTTTTAGGGGCACGTTATGATGATGTTAAAGCGATAGACAGTAAATTATCGCCGCGCATTTCCGCAATCTACTCACCAACTCGCGCGCATACTTTTAAATTACAATACGGTGAATCGTTTCGCACTCCTGTGACGAATGAATTGTATTCAGATGATGATGTGACTAAGGGCAATCCAAACTTAAAGTCTGAATATGTTAAAACCACAGAGCTTGTTTGGCGCTACGAGGGACAAGATTGGCATATTAATTCGGTGCTTTTTTATAATCAACTTGTTGATTTTATTAATCTAGTGCCAAATTCAGCTGCCAATAATCAGTTTACCTTTGAAAATCAATTAGATGACATTAATCGTGGTGTTGAATTAGATAGCATGATCCACATTACTAGTGATTTATCAGTGGAAGCGACCTACAGCGAGTATTTTGATACGCCAATTAAGCCAACGTTTAAGCGCTTTGCTAGTGTGATTGCTAATTATCATCATCAGCAATGGGTGCTGAGCCTCAATAGTGTTTGGCGCGATGCCGTCAGTGGCCCGACAATGACAAGCGACTTTACTCAACCGGCTTACTTTTTGCTCGGCGGGGCTGTGAGTTGGCAATTTTCTGCACGCAGTGAAATTAGTTTTAAAGCCCATAATCTCTTAGATAAGCACTACCGTGTGTACGATCCAAGAGTCACAGATGGTGCTGTTGCTGGTGTCGGCAGTGAATACTCGTTACACTATCAAATCAAATTTTAAGTTTTAGGGACGCTCAGGTGTGCCCTTTGGTTGAACATGCTGCGTTTTCCCCGAAAAATATTAATCGCTGTTGCCATTTTAATCAGTGTATTGTTGCTTAGTTTTCTATTTGGCCGACACTATGATTTAAGTCAAGCCAAGCAGCAAGCTGAACTCCAAGTGGGTCAATTGCGTAATTATCTTGATACCGAACTCTCTCGTTTTGCAACTATTCCTCATTTAGTTACTGATAACCAGTTACTCACTGCATTTCTCAGTGATACTGATCAGCCCGTGCAGCCTATTAATAATTACTTGGCTGATATCCAACAAGCCAGTGGTGCATCAGACGTCTATGTACTTAATCGTGAAGGGGATGTTATTGCATCGAGCAATTGGCAACTTGATTACAGTTATATCGGTAATAACTTTGCATTTCGTCCGTATTTTTCTCAGGCATTGGCGGGTAACAAAATTGCCTATTTTGCTCTTGGTTTACGATCTAAAGAGCGTGGCATTTATTTTTCTGAACCGATTTATCGCGATGGCCAAGTAATAGGTGTGGTCACCTTAAAAGTGAATGTATCTAAGTTTGAAACTGATCGACAATTACTGAATGCGTCCCACGCTAGCCATTTTTATTTAAGCTTAGACGATAATATTATTGCTATGTCCGATAGCCCATCATGGCGACTCAATTCGTTGCATAGCCTCACAGCAGCAGACTATCAACACTTTACGACAAGCCGACGCTACCTAGAGTATGTACCAAAAGTTATCACTGCTGAGCACATTACTAGCCAAGGGATGCCCCTGTTATACGTTAATGATGCGAATAAACGCAGTAAATATGTGCCTGCAAGTGCGCCGATTGAGCGACTTAATGCAAAAATAACTGTGCTTGTTGATATATCGTCGGTGAATATTAATCAACTAGGACGATTGTTTTGGTTGAGTGTGATTTATGCTGGGGGGTTAATGCTTTTTTACAGTTTAATGGCACGTTTTGCCGGCTATAAAAAATTACTTTTTTCTCGTCATAGCCTTGAGCAAGAAGTTATAGAGCGCACCCATGCACTCGAAAAAGCACAAACAGCGCTGGTGCAAACAGCCAAATTGGCCACCATAGGTCAACTTAGTGCTGGTATCAATCATGAGATTAACCAACCCTTGAGTGCTATGAGTACGTATTTGGTTAGTGCTAAGCGCTTGATTGCCAAAGGTGATATTGCAAAGGCCGCTGAAAATATTGTTATTGTGCAATCGCTGATCGAACGAGTACATAAAATTGTTGGACAATTAAAGCACTTTAGCAAACCAGCACAAACACAGTTAAGGGAGCAAAGCTTAAGCCAGCTACTTAAAAATGCCATGGTGATCGCCTCCGCGCAATTAAAGCAGGATGATGTCAACGTTAACGCCGCTGATATTGCTGACACTGTAAAAGTATGGGTTGATGGCATTAAATTTGAGCAAGTATTAGTGAATGTGATCACCAATGCCAGCCAAGCAATGGCTGACAGCACAGTGCGAGAGCTGAGTTTTGAGATAGAGCAGTTTGACGACCGCGTTAAGCTGTCTATTTTGGATACTGGGCCTGGTATCGAGTTACATGCGCTTGGGACTATTTTTGAGCCTTTTTATAGCACTAAATCAACTAATGGCCTTGGCTTAGGGCTATCTATTTCTAAGCAAATTATTAATTCATTTAATGGCTGTTTAAGTGCGCATAATCGCCCTGGCGGTGGTGCTCAATTCATTATTACCTTAGCAAGTACTAAAGGAGCGTTATGAATACGTTAGCAACTGATTGTAAACAGGTCATTGTTATTGATGACGAAGCGATGATCCGCGATTCACTTGACCAATTGCTGACACTCGAAGGCTATCAAGTACAGTGTTTTAGCGATCCAATGAGTGCTTTATCAAAACTTAATCGTCGTTTTAACGGGGTGGTGCTCAGTGATATTAATATGCCGAAAATGGATGGACTGGCTTTTTTAGAACAAGTTCAAGCATTTGATAGCGAATTACCGGTGATCTTTCTGACTGGATTTGCTGATGTATCAGTGGCTGTTAAAGCAATGCAATTAGGGGCTTACGACTTATTTGAAAAACCTCTCACTGAGCAGTTATTAGATTGCATTGCCAGAGCGTGCGATAAGCGTGCCTTGGTAATGGAAAACCGTGCTTTAAAATTAGCGGTAGAAAAAACGTCAGCCCCAGGTGTGCGGATCTTAGGGGAAACCGTGCAAATGCAGCAAATGATGCATCTGCTCAATGCGGTGATCGACACTCCCGCAGATGTGATGATTGAAGGTGAAACTGGCACCGGTAAAGAGTTAGTTGCACGCTTTTTACACGATCAAAGCAGTCGTTCAAACTGTAATTTTGTGGCAATTAACTGTGGTGCCATACCAGAGCAACTGATTGAAAGTGAACTATTTGGTGCGGCCAGTGGCGCGTTTACAGGGGCAACACACAGTCGCCAAGGTAAGTTTGAGTTTGCTCAAGGTGGTACGGTGTTTTTAGATGAGATAGAAAGCACACCGGCATCATTACAAGTAAAGTTACTTCGCGTTTTAGAAGAGCGAAAAGTGACCCCCGTCGGCGCTAATACCGCGGTTGACTTAGACATACGTATCGTTGCGGCAACCAAAGTTGATTTATTATCCTTGGTCGAAAAAGGGGACTTCAGAGCTGACTTATATTATCGACTCAATTTAGTGAGGGTAAGTATTCCGGCATTGCGTGATAGGAAAGCTGATATTCCTTTATTATTCAAACATTTTAGCTCTATTGCCGCGACTCGTTTTCATAAACCTCCGGCTCCTCTAAGTAGCGATATATTACAGCGTTTACTTAGTTACCAGTGGCCAGGTAATGTCAGAGAGCTTAGAAACCAAGCTGAACGAGCGGTGCTGCTGGGTGCTGAATTAGCGTTCGCCAATACCGAAAATAATAATGGCAGTGAGTTATCGCCCGATCTGAGTTTGGCGGAAAAAGTGTGCTTTTATGAGCAATCTTTAATCGAAGAAGCCCTTGAGCGCCACCAAGGTAGTATTAAAGAAACTATGAATACCTTACAGATTGCTCGTAAAACCTTGTATGACAAAATGAGTAAATATGGCCTCAATCGTGACATGTTTATTGATTAACCAGAGCTGTGCTTAAGTGATTTACCTGCTCAGCTTAATTTGATGGGTGGAAACAGTGACACAGACGCTTTGATAGTGTGTGGGATCCCGCACACTTTATTGTAAGTATAATTTAATTTTAAATTTAACTATCTGAATATATTAAACTTTACTTTTTTATAAGCAGTTGGCAGTAAACTTGCCTTTATTAGCGGGAACAACAAATGATCCTAACAATAAGGGCACACAATGATAATAATAGACAAAAAGCTAACCCCTGTTTTTGTAGCAACGAGTTTTGCAGCAGCTTGCTTTGGACAAAGTGTTCATGCTGCAGAGTATGACATTTATGGTAAAGCAGAAGTACAAATTGCTAATACTGACAACGGTGTAATGCGCTATGCTAAAAAAGGAACGCAAATCGATGCGCCTTTTTCACGCATTGGTGTGAAAGGGCAACATGTACTCACTGACTCGTTAAAAGCGGTATTTAAATACGAAGTGCAAGTAAAGGGCTTTGAGCACGATGATACCGATGAGCCATTTAGTGCCCGTAATACATATTTAGGTTTAGCGGGAAATTTTGGTGAAGTTGTAGTTGGTCGAAACGATACACGCTTTAAGTATTCAGAAGGTAAAGTTGATAACTTCAATGAAACTCAAGCCGATATTGCTCAATTACTACCGGGTCAAGATCGCCTTGGTGATACCATAACGTATAGTTCAAAATCATATGCGGGTGCTCAGCTATCACTTACCTATGCTTTGAAGGATGACAGTGCCAATAATGAAGCCGGTTATGCCGCTACGTTAATTTATGGTGACCGTGGTTTAAAAAATAAAAATTATTATGTGGCGATCAGCCATATTGATTCACTCAATAATATCAACGCCAGTCGCATCGTTGGCGCGTGGCAAAAAAATGATTTACAACTAGGTGCTATTTACCAGCACAGTGAGTCAGTAGATGGTACTAAATCAGGAAACGGCTATGTGTTGAGTGCCAGTTATACCATTGACAAATGGCAGCCAAAACTACAATTTGCCAGTGATGACTCAACTATTCGCCAAAGTACTAAGGGCAGCCAGTGGACTGCAGGTGTGGATTATTTATTTGATAAACAAACTACCGCGTACTTATTCTATACTGACTTAGATTTGCAACAGCAAACGGATAGTAGCTTAGCCCTTGGCTTAAAGTATAAATTTTAAGGGGGTTGAATATGAGCACACAAACTTTAGACGATAAACCTGAAAAAAATCCAATGATACAGATCTTGCTGCTGTTATTGGGCCCTGCGGTCATGTTACTTACGTGTTTGATCGATCCTCCTGCTGGCATGAGTACCGCTGCTCTTCGTACTTCAGGATTAGCATTTTGGATGGCATCATGGTGGGTGAGTGAAGTAGTTCCTATCCCAGCTACGGCGCTATTGCCGTTGGTATTTTCTCCGTTGGCTGACATTGCTGCGATAAAAAGTGTCGCTGCACCGTATGCGCACCCCTTAATATTTTTGTTTTTAGGTGGCTTTTTAATTTCCATTGCGATGGAACGTTGGGGCTTACACAAGCGCATTGCTTTACGTACTATGCTCTACGCGGGCTCAAAACCGAGTTTGCAGATATTAGCGATGATGTTAGTAACGGCATTCTTATCAATGTGGATGTCAAATACTGCAACAGCAGTGATGATGTTACCTATTGCTATGTCTATCACCCATTTAGTGCAAAAATCTAATCCAAATAATAATGGTTTTGGTAAAGCACTGTTACTTTCTATTGCTTATGGTGCCAGCATTGGCGGCATTGCAACATTAATTGGTACGCCACCGAATGCATTGATGGCCGCTTATTTATCAGATAGTTATAAAATTGAAATTGGTTTTGCGCAATGGATGATGGTGGGTGTGCCATTGTCACTGACTATGTTGATCATCTGTTGGTTGTGGCTGACCAAGTTTGCTTACAAAGTTGATAAAACGGATGAAAAATCTAAAAAAGTCGACACCAAGTCACTATTTAGCTCGCAGTTAAAAGGTCTGGGCACCATGCAACGCGCTGAGAAAGGGGTGTTATGTGTGTTTTTATTTGCAGCTGTGTGCTGGATATTTAGACCTCTGATCGCTGATTTTTCTGGTTTAAAAATATCGGATACCGGTATTGCCATTGCTGCTGCATTATTATTATTTGTTTTACCTGCTAATAAAGGCAGTGATGAACGTATTCTTGACTGGCAAAGTGCGGCAGGAGTTCCTTGGGGAGTGTTATTGTTGTTTGGTGGTGGCTTAACCCTAGCGGCACAAATAAAGTCATCAGGTTTGGCTGAATACATAGCTCATATGATTGAAGGCGTCAGCGCCATTCCATTAGTATTGAGTGTATTAGCAATTGCAACCTTAATCACTTTCTTAACTGAGATCACCAGTAATACAGCAACCGCAGCTGGATTTTTACCACTTCTTGGCCCTGTCGCTGAGTCAGTCACAGGTTCGCCATTGGTCTGGGTTATTCCTGCGGCTATAGCCTGTAGTTGTGCGTTTATGATGCCTGTAGCGACCCCGCCTAATGCCATTGTGTTTGGTTCTGGGCAAATTCAAATGCGGGATATGATCAAAGCCGGCTTTGCATTAAATATTGTTGCAATTGCGCTGATCACATTTGTCACTATGACCCTTGCTGCATCGGTATTTAATTTTTAAGTAATTCAAAGTTACCCAACCGGAGCGCTATTCGTTTGTTGATAGCGCTCTATATTGCCCCTGCTAAGAAACAAAGTTATAGTGGTTAAATCTTTATTTTGTTTATGAGTATGCTTTTGTCTGACACTCGCACTGTATGTAACCCTGAGCTAAAAGCGCAATTTGATGAAATGCAGCTGCATTTTGATGCCCAGCCATATTTAGCATTATCACAGCGGATCCGTTTATTAAAATCTTTAAAACGTGAACTGTTGGCATTAGAGGCTGAATTGGTAGCTGCAAGCTCGAAAGACTTTGGCTTTCGCACTGCTTTTGATACGATTTTGGGTGATATACTGCCTACGGTCAAAACGATCAGCCACACCATCAAGCATTTACCTAAATGGGCAAAAAATTCACCACGAAAAGCGGGTTTGAGCCTAGCGCCATCAAAAGTTGCTGTGAGCTATCAACCCAAAGGAGTGGTGGGAATAATTTCTCCATGGAATTACCCAATTCAATTATCAATCGTGCCGGTGATAACCGCAATTGCCGCAGGTAATCGGGTATTATTAAAGGTCAGTGAATTTACTCCGCACACCAATCAAGTAATCAAAAAACTATTTATCGGCGAGCTTAGCGAACATTGCGCAGTGATCGAAGGTGAAGCGCAATTAAGTCAACAGTTTAGCTGTTTGCCATTCGCACACTTATTTTTTACCGGCTCTACAGCTGTAGGGCGCCATGTTATGGCCGCTGCGAGTAAAAACCTTACCCCAGTAACTCTTGAGTTAGGTGGCAAATCGCCCGTTATCATTACCGCGCAAGCGGATATAGATAAGGCGGCTAAAGCTATTTTATTTGGTAAAATGACCAATGCAGGGCAAATTTGTGTTGCCCCCGATTATGTTTTAGTGCCGGAAAACTTACAGCATCAGTTAGTCAGAAGTCTCTGTAGCTTATATAAAAAACATTATAACTTAGGTGTCGAGGGTAAAAATTTAACCTCGGTTATTAATCACCACCATTTTCAGCGTTTAACCGATTTATTGGCAGATGCACAGCAACAGGGCGCACAGATAATTAAGCCGTTAGATGAAAACCAAAGCGACGAACATAAGCATCGTCTTGGTTTGCACATTGTGACTGATGTGAATGACAATATGAAGTTGATGCAAGAAGAACTGTTTGGACCAATTCTTGCGATTGTCAGTTATCAAGCTTTACCTCAGGCGATTGCATACATAAATCAACGTCCTCAGCCGTTAGCTTTGTACATAATGGGGCAAGATAAACAAATCAATGAAGGTATTCAACAGCAAACACAAAGTGGTACCTTCGCAATAAATGACACCTTAATGCAGGTGACTGCTGATGATGCGCCATTTGGTGGCTTAGGTCCTTCTGGGATGGGAAACTATCACGGTATAGAAGGCTTTTTAACCTTTAGCCATGCACGTAATACATTGAAAACGGGTGGTTTTAATCCTAAATTAGGATTGTTGTTGGCGCAAAATAAGATATTGATTAAAATACTCAAATGGTTGTACTTGCGGCCATAAATTGGCGTTAAGTACAATCCAATAGCGTTTTAACTGGCAGTTAAAACATCCGATCTTCGCCCGCATACAGCCCAGCTTGGATTTTTTCATACAATGCATCAGCTTTTTCTTTGGCTTCTGCAATTTGCGCAGGCATCAGCTTGCGCTCATCTAGCTTGCGACTGTGACTGGCATCTAAATTACCATTATACTCAGCAACAGTGTTCCAGATGTATGATTTTTCGATGTTTTTTTCGACTCCATGGCCTTCGAAATACATCAGCGCCATATTAAACTGTGCTAGCGTATAATTATTACCAGCGGCTTTTTCATACCATTTAATAGCTTCTTTATAATCTTGCGCAACGCCATCGCCGTTGGCGTACATCACACCCAAGTTAAACTGAGCAGCAGGTAAGTTTTTTGCCGCGGCTTGCTTAAAGAGTGAAACTGACATTTGTTTATCAAGTTTAACGCCTTTACCTTCTTGGTAAAGTACAGCTAATGCAAACATTGAGTCGACGTGGTTCTTTTTAACGCCTTTCTGGTAAAGTTCAGCAGCTTTGTGATAGTCGCGCGTTACGCCGTGGCCACCTTCATATAGCTGCCCTAGCTCGTAAATTCCTGGTGCAAAGCCTTTTTCTGCAAGGTAGTTAAACTCTCTAAGTGCATCTTCAAATTGACCTTCATTGGCTGCGCGGATCCCTTCTTCAAGTCCCGCATGAGCAACACCACAGATGCTAAGTGCACCGACCATCAACAATATCTTAAACTTCGGCTGCCACATGACAATACCTCCAATTAGCGTGTTACTGTTTAATTTTAGTCCCAACAACCACAATTGCCCAGCTTCGCACTATAAATGATAAAACTTAGACATAAGATACAGATATTACAGAAAATTTAAAGGAATAAAAAAAGCCCCTGATGGGGCTTTTTGGGTCATATCAACCGTCACCGATATGAACAATGTAGCAAGTGAGTGTGATCTTTTAATTATATTACTTGGGTCGAGTAAGTAATATGCTCGAAGCGTCACCATCTTCATCAACAACTTTGTACTAAAGGGGCCCAGCATCCTTACTGGTCGATCTTCCCTAGGGCACTGAGGTCGGTACGTTCAATTATTACAAGAAGCGCAAACGTGTCGTGTTGGGCTGCTTGGTGTTGATGCGATCGATTATTACTTGTATTTGAATGTGCGTCAATAGTTAAATGATAATTATTTCCATTTGTTCGGTTTTATTTTAATCCCCTCATTTACATAATGCGCTAAGTTGATTAACGTAGTGCTATAAAGAACCGTAAGAAAAATAAAAATGTCTATAAAAAACATGTGCTTGAATTATAAATCCGCAGTAGTTGGTGTGTTTCTATTAGCTCTGACTGGATGCTCAGCTACATTTACCTACAATAATATAGGCTGGTTATCGGCGTTTTGGATTGATGACTACGTTGATTTATCGAAGCAGCAAAGCAAACAAGCTAAAGACTTAATTAAGAAAAGTCGGGATTGGCATCGTAAGACGCAATTACCTTTGTATCGACAGGATCTGTTGGCATTACAAAAGCTACTTGATGAAGACCCTTCAGAGCAAGCATTATTAACGTATTTTCAAGGCTTTAAAACACATTGGCAATCGTTAGTTATGTATGTAAGAGACGATCTTATTGAACTTGCTATTGGTTTATCCACGGAGCAAAGAGAAGAATTTGTTGCTGCCATTGCAGAGGATATAACAACAGAAAGTGACGAGTATAATGAACAAACCCCAACACAGCGTGAGCAAGATCGCCTTGAACGTCAGTTAGATACTTATAAACAGTGGCTTGGTAAACTGAGTGAACAACAAGTGTCTTTGATCACCCAAGCGAACAGCGAATTTCAAGCAACATTTTTATTAAAGCAAGCTTACAAGCAAACTCGGCTGGATAAACTCAAACAGGTATTTTTTGATAGCCAACTTAGCCGCGATCAGTTTATTAGCCAATTATCAGCTGTCATTACTGAGCGAGAGGTGTTTATGAGTGACGAATTAATTCGCTTAGATGCTGAAAATTCAAAGCGCTATGCGCGTTTACTTGTGAGTTTAAGAGCCACGTTGACAGCAAAACAGCGCCAGCATGCTAATGCTGAGTTCTCCGATATGTTAGAAGATATAGAACAATTAATTAATGATGAATAGGCTGTTAGTTGCTAAGATCTTAATTTTAAAAATTTTTTATAAAAATGAATATATCAAAAACAAATAGAGCTTGTACTCTTTCAATTAACCGTTAGACTGACTTTTTTTCGTTCGAATTAAAGTTAATCAATGGATATCGCAGCCTTAGATAGCGCTCAAGTATTACGTGAAAATTTACTGAAATGGATTTGTTTCTGTTTCGGAATTTTAGCGAGTGTTTTTACCTATTTTAATCTTTTTATTAATGACTTTTACTCATTAGGGATTTTAGAAGGGGTTTTTGCTATTTATTGTTTTTATACTTTTAACTATGCTCGGACACGAAAATTTCAGACTTGGCAGCCGTTATTATTGTGCCTTTGTATTATGCTATTAGTAATCTTGGGCACTTACCTTGCTGTTGTTAAGAGTGGCCTGTTCGTCTGGACTTTTACTTTACCTATATTATTTTATTTATTGTTAGGTTGTAAGTGTGGTTTTTACCTATCGTTGTTATTAGTGTGTGTACAAACGGCTGTGTTTATTAGTAAACCCTCCTTAGCACCATTTTCAGAGCTTAACCTGTACCTAAATATGAGTTTTAGCTATGTGATAGTTTGGGTTACTGCGCATATTTTTGAAGCGAGCCGAGCACAATTTTCAGAGCGACTAGAAAACCTTGCCTTGTTAGATCCGCTGACAAACACCGGCAACCGTTTAGCAATGAACCATTACTTTGAAGTTGAGTTGGTAGACAAAATTAATTTATTTATTATGGTGCTAGATCTTGATTACTTTAAAAAAGTAAATGACGAATTTGGTCATGATGTGGGCGATCAAGTTCTGGTTGAAATTGCCACTATATTAAGAGAAACACTTAACAAGGGGCGAGTTTTTCGTACTGGCGGCGAAGAGTTTGCACTGTTCATTCCTGATTCAAATCAACAAGAGTCTTATCAAATTGCTGAAAATATCAGAGTCGGTTTGCAAAGTACGGCTATCAATGTTGGTGCGCGTGAAATAAGTTTAACAGCAAGTATCGGTTTAGCTGCTTATCGTGATGGCGATAGCCTAAAACAAGCGATTAAAGCAGCAGATGAGCAACTTTATTATGCAAAAAAACATGGTCGAAACAATGTTTATTTTGACTCGCAGCAATACTCAGCAAAACTAGAACAGGTTTCTTAACCTAGATACATGTGCTCGAAACCGGGAATGTTACTTTCCCAAAGTGGTGTTTCTTTACCTAAGTGATCACGTATCGCATCAAAAAATAACCGTGTTCTTACAGGTAAATCACGGTGTGGATATACCGCGTACATCGCACTGTATTCTTGTAATTTGATGTCTGTTAATAAGGGCACTAAACGTCCTTGCTTTATTTCATCATTAATGATAAATGCTGGCGCGAGCACATAGGTTGTTCCAGAAAGCGTTTTATCGAGCAGTACCTCGGCATCATTGGCTCTAAACACACTCTTAATTTTTTGCTCTTGCGGTAGACCATATTGATCTACATAACGAATACCCTCAACGCGCAACGAAGTGCTGGAATAACTGGCTGCGGGTAAATCAATTAAGTCCTCTATTTTACTTGGCAATCCATACGTTTGAATAAACTCAGGTGCGGCTAATATTAGTAATCTATTGCGCGCAATTTTACGTGCGATCAGTGATGAGTCTTTTGGCTCACCGACCCGAAAAGCAAGATCAAAGCCTTCAGATACCAGATCAACTAACTTATCATCGAGTCTTAGTTCAACTTCTACTTGCGGGAAGCGTTTTTGAAAATCATTAATTACAGGTTGTAGATAACGCCTGCCGATAATGGTTGATGAAGTGATTTTTAATACACCGCGTGGCTCTTGGTGATAATTCTCGGCTAAACGTACAGTTTCACCTAGTAGTTGCCTCAACTCACTGGCCTTTTTAATCATTTCGGCCCCTGCAGCTGTCAGTGAAAATGAGCGGGTGGTGCGGTTCAGTAAACGTACTCCTAAATCATCTTCGAGACGACTTATTTGTTTTGAGATCACTGAACGATCAATATTACGGGTTTCTGCTGCTTTAGCGAATGAGCCTCGCTCAACGACTTCTAACAACATCAATAAGCGACTTGTGGTATCCATTAATTACTCACCAATATTTAATTGATGCCATATTGGCATTAATGAATTTAAAAATCTATGGTTTTTGTCCACAAAAATGTTCCGTAACATAGAAAAATACACTAAATGGAGCGTCGTCATGAACAAACACTTAATAGCTATTGCAGTTTTAGGGGCATCACTTGCCCTCACCGGTTGTGCAGAAGAGCCTGCTCAACAGAGCAATCAACCACATCTTCAACCAATAGATGTTGCCTCAGTGATCATTAAGCCAGTGCAAAACTGGCACACCTACACTACGCGTTTAGAAGCGCCGGAAGAAGTATCACTTATGCCACGTGTTGCCGGAGTTATTGAGCATATTGCGTTTAATGAGGGCGACGAGGTTAAACAGGGTGACTTACTGTTTAAACTTGACGCTCGCCCATATGCTGCGGTTGTAGCAAGTTTAGAGGCACAAGTAGTCAGTGCTGAAGCCGCTTTATCGCAAGCGCAAAGTGAAGCTAAAAGAGCGGTGCGATTAACCGAGCGAAAAGCGATTTCAACAGAGCAAGCGGAATCACGTACGTCAACGTTACGCCAACGTGAAGCACAACTTGCGGCCTTAAAAGCCCAGCTAATTGCAGCTAATTTAGATTTAGAATTTACAGATATACGTTCACCCATTGATGGTGTGATCTCGCGTGCAAATATTACCAAAGGTAATAATGTGCTTGCAGGGCAAAGTGTACTGACTTCAATCGTATCAAATCAAACTATGTATGCTTACTTTGATGTTGATGAACGTACTTGGAATAGTTCATTTGATGAAGTAACCGCCGCTGCTCATCAGCAAGTAGTCATGCAAAAAGTTGGTCAAAATGGCTTTGCACACACCGGTTATATCGACTTTATTGATAATCAAATCAATGCAGCAACAGGTACTTTGCGAGTTCGTGCACGATTTGATGAAAATACCGCCTTACGCGCCGGTTCATTTGCACGTATTAAGTTAGCGGCCAATGACGTTACAGAGCAAGTTATTGTGCCTGATAGAGCAATTGGCACCGATTTGAAAAATCGCTTTGTGCTCACTGTAGGTGAAGGCAATATTCTTGAATATAAACTGGTTACAACCGGTGAGCGCTATGGCAGTTTTCGCGCTATTACCTCGGGCTTAAAAGCTGGCGATGTGATTGCGGTTAATGGTCCTGCGCGTGTTGGACCTGGCATGCCGATTTCACCTAATACAGTGACCCTAGACACCACCGGTGTTGCTTTTACGTTATCGCCAACGGCGCAGCACACACTTATGGCTAAGAAGTAGGACGAATAATGAAATTTTCTCACTTTTTTATTCAACGACCGATATTTGCAGCCATGCTGTCATTGGTGATTTTAATTGCCGGTGGTATTTCGTTGTTTCAACTGCCGGTCAGTGAGTATCCTGAAGTTGTTCCGCCGACAGTTGTGGTAACTGCGAACTACCCAGGAGCAAATCCAACCGTAATAGCACAAACTGTGGCCACTCCATTGGAGCAAGAGATCAATGGTACTGAAAACATGTTGTATATGTTTTCCCAGGCGACCAGTGATGGGCGTATGACACTGACGGTAACGTTTTCATTGGGAACGGATTTAGATCGTGCGCAAGTACAAGTACAAAATCGGGTTAACAGTGCTTTGCCGCGACTACCACAAGAAGTGCAGCGCTTAGGCGTCGTCGCTGAAAAATCATCACCGGATCTAACCATGGTGGTGCACTTATTCTCACCGGAAAAAACACATGATACAGCGTATCTATCTAATTACGCTGACTTATATGTGAAAGACCAAATTGCACGTTTGAGTGGCGTAGGCGATGTAAAATTATTTGGTGGTGGTCAATATTCAATGCGAGTGTGGCTTAATCCCGATGCATTAGCGGCACGAGAATTAACCGCAATGGACGTCGTCAACGCATTGCGTGCGCAAAACCAACAAGTTGCAGCGGGTAGCTTAGGTGCACAACCTGCTTCAACAGACAGTCAATTTCAAATATTGTTAAATGTAAAAGGACGCTTAAACAGTATTGAAGAGTTTCAGCAAGTGATCATTAAAGTGGGTGAACAAGGTCAATTAACACGTCTAAGCGATGTTGCACGTGTCGATTTAGGCCAAAATACTTACTCACTTAGAGCTGAACTTGATAATCAACCAGCACTGGCGATGCCGATATTTCAACGTCCTGGCTCTAATGCGATTGAGCTTTCAGATCAAGTACGCGAAACCATGGCGCGTTTATCGAAAGATTTTCCAGCTGGTGTTGAGTACGACATTGTCTACGACCCTACGGTATTTGTTCGCGGTTCGATTGATGCGGTGATCAAAACGTTACTTGAAGCTATCGCGTTAGTGGTAATTGTAGTGGTGTTATTTTTACAAACCTGGCGTGCTTCGATTATTCCACTTATAGCTGTGCCAGTTTCACTGATTGGTACCTTTGCGGTGATGCAGTGGTTAGGGGTCTCGATCAATACGCTGTCGTTATTTGGTTTAGTACTTGCCATAGGTATTGTGGTCGATGATGCTATCGTGGTGGTCGAAAACGTTGAACGTAACATTGAACAAGGTTTATCACCTCTGGAAGCAACGCGCGTGGCGATGACTGAAGTGACAGGGCCTATAATCGCGATTGCGTTAGTGTTGTGTGCAGTGTTTATTCCTACCGCGTTTATTAGTGGTTTATCAGGTCAATTTTATAAACAGTTTGCGTTAACTATTACTATTTCAACGGTTATCTCAGCATTTAACTCATTAACTTTATCACCGGCGTTGGCGGCACTATTACTTAAAAGCCATGATGCTAAACCGGATGCGCTGACGCGTTTATTAAATCGTTTATTTGGTCGCTGGTTATTTGCACCCTTTAATCGAGTATTTGACCGTGGCGCCAAAGGCTATCAAAAGCTGGTACAAAAACTAATGCGCATGAGCGTGGTAGTGGTGATTGCATACGTGGTTTTATTAGGCGGAACAATTAAGCTATTTGATGCCGTGCCGGGTGGTTTTATTCCTGCACAAGATAAGCAGTATTTAGTTGCGATAGCACAATTACCTGATGCAGCGAGTTTAGACCGTACTCAAGATGTGGTTAGGCAAATGCAAGAAATTGCACTGCAAGTACCAGGGGTTGCTCACACAGTTGCCTTTCCTGGCTTGTCGGTAAATGGTTTTACTAACAGTCCTAATAGCGCCATTGTATTTACACCGCTAGAAGCCTTTAGTGAGCGAAGCGATCCTAGTAAATCGGCGATGGCTATTGCGGCACAGTTAAACCAGCGTTTTAGTGCCATTGATGAAGCATTTGTGGCTGTATTCCCACCGCCGCCAATTCAAGGTTTAGGCACCACGGGTGGGTTTAAACTGCAAATTGAAGATCGCGGTAATAAAGGCTTTGAAACACTATTTAACAGTTTGCAAACGGTGATTACTAAAGCTCAGCAAGATCCTGCGTTAATGGGGCTCTATTCAAGTTTTAGAATTCAAGTACCACAAATGGATATTGATATCGACCGAGAGCAAGCGCTTATTCAAGGTATTCCATTGGATGAAGTATTTAATGCGTTGCAAGTGTATTTGGGCTCAATGTACGTTAATGACTTTAATTTATTTGGCCGTACGTACCAAGTTAATGCCCAAGCTGATGCTGATTTCCGCCTTGATCCAGAACAAATATTGAATCTAAAAGTGCGCAATAACCAAGGGAATATGGTGCCATTAGGTTCGGTATTAACGGCAACGCCTACAACAGGTCCTGATCGAGTGATGCATTACAATGGTTACCCAAGTGCAGAGCTTAATGGTAGTCCAGCGCCTGGTTACAGTTCAGATCAAGCACAGCAGGCAATTGAGCTGATCTTGGCTGATAATTTACCTACGGGTATTGAGTACGAATGGACCGAAGTTACTTTTCAGCAAATTCTAGCGGGTAATACCATGGTCTACGTATTCCCATTAGTGGTGTTATTAGTGTTCATGGTATTGGCTGCGCAGTATGAAAGCTTACGTCTCCCACTGGCTATTATTCTTATTGTACCAATGACAATATTCTCAGCATTAATGGGTGTATGGTTGGTTGGCGCTGATAATAATATTTTCACGCAAATAGCATTGATTGTATTGGTTGCCTTGGCTTCTAAAAATGCCATTTTAATGGTGGAGTTTGCACGCGATAAAAATAATCATGGGTTGAGTCATTTCGACGCTATTTTAGAAGCTTGTCGGATGCGTTTACGACCTATCTTAATGACGTCAATTGCCTTTACTGCGGGTGTTATTCCCTTAGTATTAGCAACGGGAGCTGGAGCAGAAATGCGCCATGCAATGGGCAACGCAGTGTTCTCGGGTATGATTGGTGTAACCGTGTTTGGTTTATTATTTACCCCTGTATTTTATATTTTGGTAACTAAAACCCGTAAAGTGACTACGCAGGAGCAAATTAATGAGTAAGTATAAGTTAACCGCTCTTGTTGTGGCGGGTTTATTAAGTGGCTGCGCCAGTAAAATTGATGAGCAGCAACAGCAAAATCAGCTACAAGAATTTGTTGCAAAAACACAAATCGCAGCACAATTACAAGGTCAAGATGAGCTTAACTGGTGGCAACAATTAAATTCAACCCAGTTAAATAATCTTGTGATCAGTGCGCGCGCTAATAATCATGATTTGCACACTAGTCAGTTGCAGTTACAAAGCGCGCTTGCTCGTTTAGGTGGGCAAAAAGCACAGTATCTTCCCCAAGGTGCAGTGGCAGTTGATGCCACTCGCTCAAGTACTGGTAACGTTAACACGCGTCAATCGGAAGCCAATGTTAATCTTGATTGGCAACTTGATTTATTTGGTAAAGTAACTGCGCTTGTTGATGCTGCGAATGCAGGGGCAATGAGTCAAGCGGAACAATTGCGCGCTTTGCATATTGAAGTTGTTACCTCTGTGGTAAAAGGGTTTGTCAGTTTTCAAGGTAATAAGCAAAAACAGCAGATCATTAACCTACAAATTGAAGCATTAGAGCAAAGTATTGCGGTTCTGCGGGCTCGCGTTGAGGAAGGGGTCGCTAATGAGCTTGATTTAAATCGAACCTTAGCACAATTGAAGCAGCAGCAAGCTTTGTTGCCAGATATTGAATACGCGCAATTTCGTGATCTAGCAACGCTTGCGACGTTAACAGGGCAGTTACCTGCTGATCTAACCTTAGTTGATGAGCAAGCGCTGTTTGAGCATGCATTTACTGTAAGTTTAGCCACCCCAAGTGATGCCATTGCACTGCGTCCTGATATTAGCCAAGCATTATTTGAATTTAGCCAAGCTAATTCATTAAGCGTGGCTGCGAGTAAAGCATTATTACCTGATATCAGTTTAACGGCGTTTGCAGGTGTATTGAGCTTAGATAACAACCAGCTTTCTGACACTTCGCAGCAATGGCAAGTTGCCCCACGCATTCAGTGGTCATTATTGAGCTACCCTGCGTTATTGGCGCAACGTGATGCTCAGCAATATCTCAGTGAAGCCGCTTACAGCCAATATCAACAAGTGGTGTTAGAGGCATTAGCGCAGAGTGAACTTTCACTGCAGTTATTAGTCAAACAAACTCAACAACTAGGCTATGCCAAAGCACGTTATGAGTTTGCTAATAATGCCTTTTTACAAGCGCAGGCGATGTACCAAGAAGGGCAAATACCTTACTTAGAGTTGTTAGATGCGCGACAGGATGTTTTAATAGCGCAGGAAAATGCAATTGACTCAACGATTTCATCATTACTTGCTAAAGTAGACACTTACCAAGTATTTAATGGTCGTTGGAGTTATGCGTTAGTTAATTAAGTTAAGTTGAGTTTTTGATGCCACATACTGATCTTTTATCAACAATCCCCGCGACAATGCGTGCGATTGCGTTACTTGAACCTAATGAACAGATTAATTTATCTGAGCTCGAATTGCCGGTGCCTGATGTTGTAGACAACGAATTGTTGATAAAGGTTGAGTATGTTGCGTTGAATCCGGTTGATGCGTATTTTGCTAAACAAGGTTTTTGTAAATGGCACTATCCTCATACCCTAGGCCTTGATGCTGTAGGGTTGGTGGTAAAAGCCACTAAAGGGGTATTTCCAAGTGTCGGTACTCGGGTTATGTGGCATGGTAATGTTGGCGACCATGGGGTGTTATCGCAATACGCTAAAGTCCCTAACTTTGCTGTATCGCAAATTCCTGACAGCGTTACGTTACAGCAAGCCGCGACATTACCCTGCGCAGGGATGTCGGCATTAATAGCTCTTGATAAACTGCAATTAACCGAAGGTGATTCACTTTTAATTGAAGCTGGTGCGGGGGCCGTCGGTCAGTTCGCCATTCAATTTGCCAAACAACGTGGTGCTACGGTATTTACCACCGCGAGCAAACGCAACCATAAGCTTGTTAAACAATTGGGTGCTGATGTGGTGTTTGATTACAACGATAAAACGCTTAGCGATAAAATTCGTAAAGAACTTGGTCCACAAGGCTTTGATGCAGTGCTCGATTCGATTGGTGGTGAAACCACGGTACGTAATGTTGAATTAATGCGTTTTTGTGGCCGTATTGCGTGCTTAAATCCACTGCCTAAGTTTGAGCAGGAGCTGATGTTCAGACGTGCGCCAAATATAGGTATTGTTTCTTTAGGTGGAGCGTGGTTAGCAAACAGTTTATGTGCTCAGCAAAAAATGAGTTTTATGGGCAATTTATTGCTAGACAATTTAGCCAGTGGCAGTATCAAAATACCGCAGATCATTGAGGTTGAATTTAACGCCAGTAGTATTTCACAGGCGCTGAATAAACAAATTGCTGGTGGCTTTACCGGAAAGCAGGTAGTGAAAATTAGCCATGATTAATTATTAACCGTGATTCATAATCTTTAAGCCTCGCAATTGCGGGGCTTTTTGTTATTGTTTAAGATTATCAACTTAGAGGGAAAGATGGCATTTACAGATTTTTATCGACTCAGCGCCCATGGGGTGATCACTAATGCCAGCGGGGAGGTTTTGCTGCTAAAGGCAAGCTATGGTGAGCTAAGCTGGGGATTACCTGGTGGCGCCTTAGATGTCGGTGAAACTGTACATCAAGCACTCATACGCGAATGCCAAGAAGAGCTCGGCTGTGAAGTGAAAATTGAACACTTAACCGGTATTTATTATCACAAAGCGTTTAATTCTCATGCTTTTATTTTTAGAGTTAGTTTGTTAAAAGATGCTGTGATCACGCTCAGCGATGAACACTTAGCACATCGTTATTATAAATTGTCGGAGCTTTCCAAGGTTCAACAACATAGAGTCGCAGCCTGTTTAAATTATACTGGTACAGTTGATAGTGCTGCATTTTAATTTAGCTTAAACGATCACTATCATTAATAGGAAAACGAGATATGAATACGCAACGTTTAATTCTTCGCCATGGCCAGCTAAGTGATGCGTCGTTTATCTTGAGTTTATTAAATCAGCCGAGTTTTTATCGTTATATTGCTGATAAAGGCATTTATACCAAACAACAAGCCGAAGATTATTTACAAAAAACCTTTATTGATGGCCACCAACAGCAAGGTTTTGGACCTTATATTGCGGCAAATAAACAAGGCATTGCCATGGGCATGGTGGGCTTGTTCCAACGAGAAGCACTAGCAGTGCCTATGAAGCGGCTGCAAAACTATTACACTCGTATCAAGGTAAGTTCAGCTACATTGCCGCGATAGCCGATGCTGACAATACCGCTTCGCATGGGTTATTAAATAAACTCGGGTTTGGGTATATAGGCAAAGCAGTGCTTAATAATGATGGCACTGCTTTAGTGGTGTTTATTCTTGAATAAGAACGCTCAGGGTGGTTGCTACCTGTTGATTAATATTCTGCCAGTTTTGCTCTAAGCTTTCGACAAGGCCTTCGTAATCATCACCAGTTAAAGGGTTAACCTCACTAAAATAATGAATTGCTTTTAAAGAGCGGCCACTTTCAAACGACGTATAATACAGGCGCCACAAACCAGAAATATCCGCATTACCTTGGTTATCACCATTGAAATGATGTAGCTCATATTCTAATTCATAATAACTTTGCTGATCTTTGTCTGTTATAACAGGTAATCCTTTGACCACCATCCAGTTATCAAGCGTGGTAAATAATGTTTGATGGGCGCTTGCTGTTAGCATTTGATCTGGCGCTTCACTCCATAAGTGATAATTAGCAGCATTGACCTGATTATTATCCATTTTCATTGCAATACCACGGTTATTTAATGCGCCTCGTAAACTTACTGTATTGATCCGTAATTGAGCTGATGTGTCAGTGCTACTGCGCTGCATTGGTTTAATACTTTGCTCAAACTGGTAGTATTTAACGGGTGTATTAAGTGATTGGCTACAACCTGATAATAATAGCACCCCAATAACAGCAAAAAATTGTATACGTAAAAATGTCCGCATTATTGTTTCCTCGGCGTTGGATCGGCAGGCAATGATTTATCAAAAATAAACATATTTGGTTGCTCATTTAAGCCACGCGAGAGTGGCTGTAGCTCTTCACTTAAACGCTTAAACTCTGAGAGTGTTTGTTGTAATTGCTGATGAAATGAGGAGCCTTGTTGATAACTGGCCATGGTTTTTTCAAACTGTTTCATGGTGACATCAAATTGCTGCATACTTTTTGTCATTTCAGCAAAATTACGATTAATATCACCGGGTAAATTTTGGGTATCTTGTTTACTTAACAATGTACGCATTTCATTCGCCAGCGCTTGGTAATCAGCAAACGCGGAATCAATTTGCGCTAAGCTGTCTTCAATTTTTAAATTATTTACTTTATTTAATACGTCAGACACTTGATCTGCTAATACGGTAATGCCACTGGAGACACTCGGAAATACTTGATATTGAGACAGTGTTTCTAACTTAGCAGCTGGGGCATCGTGGTAGATATCAAAATCGACATACACAGCGCCAGTAAGCAAATTGCCTGGTTTTAAAGAAGCGCGCATGCCATTTTTGATCCAACCATCAACACTGCTTTGCCAAAATTGTTTGGCTGAGGCATTGTCATGGTAAATACGGCCATACTCTATTTTTATTAAAGCGGGCACTGCAGTATTATCAGTTCTAAAGTGTGCGGGTTTGCCATCGATCATCACATTCGCAGGTGCTTCTACAACAGTACCTACGCGCATGCCACGATATTCAACCGGTGCGCCGGCACGTAAACCTCGAATAGACTGCTCAAACTCAATTAGGTAATAATCAAAATTATAAAAGCGTTCCTCAAGAGCATCTTTGTAACTATTACTAAGCGAAAAGCTATGACCTTCTTGAGCAAAATCACCCGGCGATTGTTGTTCAGGCAAACCAACCGAGATCCCTCCTTTTAATAACCTGCTTAATGAACCTGTTTTTACATTAATGCCATCGGCAGATAAATCAATTTCAACACCCGTATTGACCCAGAAAATAGAATTTAAGGTGATCAGGTTTTGATAAGGTTCGTTGATGAAAATACCATACTTCATCGCTTGATTCTTCCAATCAAATGTCGCTGTTTCAACTTGACCAATTTTATAATTCTTAAAAAATATACCGGTGCCGACATCCATAACCTCAGCATCATAGCTGAGTAATGAAAAGCGACCGCCTTTGACATCTTTATCAATCAGCGCTGGCTCTTCTTGTAATTTAAAATGCTCTTTTGTTTTACTACTTTCACCTGGTGAAAATTCTAAATATACACCCGATAGTAACGTGCTCATACCGCTGATACCCGTTTCATCAATACGTGGTTTTACTACCCAGATGTTGGCGTCTTCCGTGAGTAAGCCATCATAATGTTTATCAATTTGAGCTCGAGCAATCACACTGTTTTTAGTATCAGAGAGGCGAACGTGATCAATTTGGCCGATTTTCACACTACGTACTTTTATTTCAGTCTTGCCTGCCACGATACCCTCAGCATGAGGCATTGAAATATAAATGGTTGCGCCTTTATTAGCTTGGTATTGGTAAAGCATCCACACACCAACGAGCAAAGCTATAACCGGTATGATCCAAATCGCAGAAATAATAGGTTCTTTTTTTATATTAGCCGTTTCACTCATGCTGTTTCTCTAATTTATGGTCTTTTTATCATTGTTTGGCGAATCCCATAATAGCCGAGGGTCAAACGCGTGTGCTGCAAGCATTTGGCAAATCACCATGATAGTAAAAAATACAGTGCCTAAACCTGGCGTTACTGACATTAAATTTCCTAATTGCACTAAGGCTACTAGAATCGCGACAACAAATACATCGATCATAGACCACTTACCAATAAACTCGGTTAATTGATAGACTTTCGTATAGCCTTTTGTCTGGCCGTTAGCGGGTTTGCTAACCAAAAAG
Source organism: Pseudoalteromonas sp. SR41-4 (assembly GCF_014163985.1). NCBI lineage: Bacteria > Pseudomonadati > Pseudomonadota > Gammaproteobacteria > Alteromonadales > Pseudoalteromonadaceae > Pseudoalteromonas > Pseudoalteromonas sp. SR41-4. The sequence goes on from NZ_JACJEI010000019.1 coordinate 82,603, forward strand.
CATAAAAATGTTAAAATGAGCGCTTTAGCTAATGGTACTACTACACTCGCTAAAAAAATGATTAATGCAATAGGGTATGAGCCAGCTTGCCACAGTGTTATTACCCCACCAATTAATGTTGAGGGGGATTCATCCCCCAAACTAGTGGTGTACATTATTGGCAATAAATTTGCCGGAATATAACAGGCAATTGAAGTTATTAACCATGCCGTTGCTTTTTGTACGCTGTGGGGGTTTCTGATATGGGTTTTGCTATTACAGCGAGAACAGTATTCGCTATCGCTTAGTTGATGGCAGACATGACAGGCTCGAATGTTACTATCTATGGCACGATAAGAAAGTTTTGCGGCTGCAATTTCAGCCTGAGGCTGTACTTGATCCCATAATCGGGCACGATTCAAGTGTGCTAATGAGCCAATATAGAAGAGTACAAACGCGGCATAGGCCCAAAAACTAACGCCAAAGCTGACTTCCGCTAACGACATTATTTTTACCATGCTGACCAATACACCGATTAAAAATATTTCTGACATTATCCATGGCTCTAGCGCTAAGGTGAATTTGAGTAAGCGTCTGGCAATCGTTTGTGGAAGTACTTTAAGTAAGCCTAAATGCAGTGGGATCAAAATAGTGAGTAATGCCATTGGTAAACCAATAATACTAACATCAATAAAAATGCCTAATAAATTGCTGTCGTAATTAAACAAAATACGAGCGGCATCGGGCAAGGTAATCGTCTGTGTAATGCCATTACTACTAAATGAGATAAATGGATAAAACATACTGCTTAGCAGCATGAGTAAAGCACTAATACTGAGTGCTACAATACGGCTGTCATAATTTATATTTGCTGCGCATAGTTTACTGTGACAATGTGGACAGACAGCCATTTGTTTTGCAACTATGTGCGGGATATCAATAATCAAGTCACAATTAGGGCAGGCAGTTTGCAAATTAATAACCACTTAGAAGTATCTTAGATCAAGTTTGCATCAATTATATGCTAAATACAAATGCGAAATTGGTTTAACTAGGCTAGCCTAATAAGAAAGTTGTCATGTAATTTTACAGTTGCTAAAAAGCATCTATCTGTGGGTGGTGAATGAAGTATTTTATAGTGTTTTTTTTTGTTTTATATAGCACTTTTGCATTGAGTTTAGCTGCGCCAAAATCTAGCGACATTATTACCGTTGCGGTAAGCCCTTCTTTGCCTCCTTACGTCTTTAGTGAGGATGATACCGGCTTGCAGTTGCAGATTTTAAAATCTGCGTTTAAAGATCAAGGTATAACAAATCTAGATATAGTCTATATGTCTAATAAACGTGCAGGGCAATCCTTAGAACAAATGAAGGTCGATATTGCGATGAATTATGCGGGGCTCACCACTTCTGCGATTTATCCAAGCCAAAGCTTATTGGCGTATCAAAATGTGGCAATTAGCTTACGTAAAAATAATTTTAAAATTAATACTGTCTATGATCTACTGGGGAAAAGTGTTGTTGCCTTTCAAAACGCCACCGAATTTCTGCCGCCGCCATTTAAAGCATTAACGACTAAATTAAGCGCTTATGAAGAAGTCGTATACCAAGCTGCGCAAGTGGATCATCTAATGAAAGAGTGGGTTGATGTGGTGGTACTAGAAAAACGGGTGTTTTTATATTATCTACAGCAATATAAAGAATCGCACCCAATCAAGCCTATTACTGTACACCCGATATTTCCTGAGGCTCCTCGACCAGCCTATTTTAACAGTAAAGTGTTACAAGAGATTTTTGATATGGGACTTGCCCATATCATTGAAAATGGGCAATACAGTAAAATAATGGCTTTTGATGGCAGTGATTATGCTCAGGTTGTAGAACCAAGCTCAATCAAATAATGCTACGGTTTGGCGGGTAAGCGCAAGCAATTCGCCGGATTGTGACCAAATACAACCATCCTCTAAACCATAGCCATCTTTACAGTGATGAGTTTCTGCTTCAAATCCAAGCCACTCATCGGCTGCCAACTGCGGTGTTTTTACAAACTCTAAATACCACGACATACTACTGGCGGGCGCTGGTTGGTTAAACATTTGTAATAAAGTAGGTGGCCATGCATCCGTTAAGGCAATAATATGTGCTTCACTAAGTTCTGCTGGCGATTGTTTAAACTTCATCCATCCGCCTAAATGCGACGTTTGGGCTGCTGAAAACGGCATTCCACCTTGCTGAGGGCAAAGCGCGACGTGTTGGAAAAATTCCGGCATGGCACCTGATTTAAATGGCAGTGTGTAACGTTCGTTAACCGGTTTTAGGCTCATTGTTTTTGTCACTGGTACTTCAATGGCTGAATCTCGCGATTTTGCAAAACACGCTTGTACGACCACGCTTACTTGGCCGTTCTGCAACGCTTTTGCCAGTACTTGTGTGCTACTTTTTCCTTCCCGTAAAATTTCAACTGAGAGGGAAAAATCAATATCTGCTAACAAAGGACCTACAAAATTTGTACTAATAGACAACAAACGACGACTTGGTTCTATTTGTTGACGCATTGCCTGATACAGTAGTGAGGCTGATAAACCGCCAAAAGCAGTTCGACCTTGACACCAGTTTGCAGGAAATTGCATCGTTGCGTGAGCTTGTTCAGAATGGGGCAGCTGGCCTATGAGTGCCGCTTGCTTTAATAGTTGATCAAAATGCATGGTGATCCTTTGAGACATTTTTTAATTATTAGTGATTTTATAACACATAAAAACTCATCAGACCAGATTGTGAAATGGCCCCTAATGATGCAAAAAAAGACAATCCACACATTAATTAGGGTTATTTGCAAAATAAATTACAAAAAAGCACTTTTTTTTCATTTTTACAGTTGAATTAAGTTTGTGGCATCCCTATCTACTAGTCATCGAACGTATTAATGAATTTTGAAGTTGGAGATATTTCATGGGTAAAATTATCGGAATCGACTTAGGTACTACTAACTCTTGTGTTGCAGTACTTGATGGTGGCAAAGCACGTGTTATTGAAAACGCGGAAGGCGATCGCACCACTCCGTCTATTATAGCTTACACGCAAGACGGAGAAACTTTAGTAGGTCAATCTGCTAAACGTCAAGCGGTTACTAATCCGACAAACACATTATTTGCAATTAAGCGTTTAATTGGTCGTCGCTTTGAAGACGAAGAAGTACAACGTGATATCGGCATCATGCCTTTTAAAATTATCAAAGCAGATAATGGTGATGCATGGGTTGAAGCGGGCGGCGAAAAACGCGCTGCACCACAAATCTCAGCTGAAGTTTTGAAAAAAATGAAAAAAACAGCTGAAGACTTTTTAGGTGAAGCAGTAACTGAAGCGGTTATTACAGTACCTGCTTACTTTAACGATTCACAACGTCAAGCTACTAAAGATGCTGGGCGTATTGCAGGTCTTGAAGTTAAACGTATCATCAATGAGCCAACTGCTGCTGCCCTTGCTTATGGCATGGACAAAAACAAAGGCGAAAACGTTGTTGCAGTATATGACTTAGGTGGTGGTACTTTCGATTTATCAATCATTGAAATTGATGAAGTTGAAGGTGAGCACACATTTGAAGTACTTGCTACAAATGGTGACACTCACTTAGGTGGTGAAGATTTCGATAACCGCGTAATCAACTATTTAGTTGCTGAATTCAAAAAAGATCAAGGTTTAGACTTAAAAACTGATCCACTTGCAATGCAACGTGTTAAAGAAGCAGCTGAAAAAGCAAAAATTGAATTATCATCTGCACAATCTACAGAAGTAAATCTTCCGTACGTAACTGCTGATGCAACTGGTCCTAAGCACATGAACGTGAAACTAACACGCGCTAAGCTTGAGTCACTAGTTGAAGATTTAGTAATGAAGTCACTAGAGCCATTAAAACGTGCCCTTGCTGATGCTGATTTATCAGTAAGCGACATTGACGACATCATCCTTGTTGGTGGTCAAACACGTATGCCTTTAGTACAAAAAACAGTTGCTGATTTCTTCGGTAAAGAGCCACGTAAAGATGTTAACCCTGATGAAGCAGTAGCCGTAGGCGCAGCGATTCAAGGTGGTGTACTAGCTGGTGATGTGAAAGATGTACTATTACTAGATGTTTCGCCATTATCTCTAGGTATCGAGACTATGGGCTCTGTAATGACGGCGTTAATTGAGAAAAATACGACTATTCCAACGAAGAAATCGCAAACATTCTCAACTGCTGAAGATAACCAAGCTGCGGTAACTATTCACGTATTACAAGGTGAGCGTAAACGTGCTAGCGACAACAAGTCACTAGGTCAATTTAACCTAGAAGGTATTCGTCCAGCACAACGTGGTACACCACAAATCGAAGTTACTTTTGATGTGGACGCTGATGGTATCTTACATGTATCGGCAAAAGATAAAGATACAGGTAAAGAGCAAAAAATCACCATTCAAGCATCTTCAGGCTTAAGCGATGAAGAAGTTGAAAAAATGGTTCGTGATGCCGAAGCACACGCAGAAGACGATAAAAAGTTTGAAGAGCTAGTTGCAGCTCGTAACCAAGCTGATGCATTAGTGCATGGTACGCGTAAGCAAATCGAAGAAGCGGGTGATGCATTACCAAGCGAAGACAAAGAAGCGATTGAAGCGGCTGTTGTTGAGCTAGAAGCTGCGATTAAGAGTGACAAAAAAGACGAGATTGAAGCAAAAACTCAAGCGCTTGCTGAAAAGTCACAAAAGTTAATGGAAATCGCACAAGCTAAAGCACAACAAGGTGGTGACGCCGGTGCCGAGCAGCAACAATCTGCGAAGAAAGATGACGACGTAGTGGATGCTGAGTTCGAAGAAGTTAAAGACGACAAGTAATTGTTGTTAGCGCTTCGCCTAACTGAAAACACGATGACTGATATCGCAATTTAAGTTAGGATGAACAACTAAGGCGCGCGGGCTAAAGCTTGACGCGCCTTTTGCATGTAAATTAGATGATAAATCGATACGATTTATCGATTTATCCGCAGCAATGCTGCAGTAAGAAAAGAGTAGTGTGATAGATATGTCAAAACGCGATTATTATGAAGTCCTTGGAGTGGCAAAAGACGCCAGCGAAAGAGACGTAAAAAAAGCGTATAAACGCTTAGCGATGAAATATCATCCAGATCGTACCGCAGGCGATAAAGAACTTGAAACTAAATTCAAGGAAGTAAAAGAAGCTTACGAGATCCTCACTGACAGTCAAAAACGTCAAATGTATGATCAATACGGCCATGCTGCGTTTGAACAAGGCGGTGGCGGTGGTGGTCATGGCGGCTTTGGTGGCGGTCATGGTGACTTTGGTGATGTATTTGGTGACGTGTTCGGTGATATTTTTGGAGGCGGTGGTGGCCGTCGTCAATCGCGTCAGCAACGAGGTTCAGACCTACGTTACAACATGGACTTAAGCTTAGAAGAAGCGGTTCGTGGTAAAGAAGTAGAAATTAAAGTACCTACGTGGGTAAGCTGTGAGCCATGTGACGGCAGCGGTGCAAAAGCGGGTTCTAAACCGAAAACATGTACGACTTGTCATGGTGCAGGCCAAGTGCAAATGCGCCAAGGTTTTTTTGCTGTGCAACAAACCTGTCCAACCTGTCAGGGCACTGGTCAGATAATTTCTGATCCATGTAATAGCTGTCATGGTCAAGGCCGTGTGGAAAAAACCAAAACATTATCGGTTAAAATCCCAGCCGGGGTTGATACTGGCGACCGCATTCGTTTATCTGGTGAAGGTGAAGCAGGGGTACATGGTGCACCCGCTGGTGACTTGTATGTGCAAGTATCGGTACGTGAACACCGTATCTTTGAGCGTGATGGTAATAACCTATATTGTGAAGTGCCGATTGGGTTTACAACGGCTGCTCTTGGTGGCGAAATTGAAGTACCGACTTTAGATGGTCGTGCTAAATTGAAGATCCCAGCTGAGAGTCAAACGGGCAAAATGTTCCGTATGCGCGGTAAAGGTGTTAAGTCTGTCCGTAGTGGCGCAGTTGGTGACTTGATCTGTAAAGTGGTAATAGAAACACCCGTTAAGTTAAATGAACGCCAACGCGAGTTATTGCAAGAGCTTGAGCAAAGCATGGGTAAGGATGGTTCTAAAAACCGTCCAAAAGAAAAAGGCTTTTTTGATGGTGTAAAAAAGTTCTTTGATGATTTAACTAAGTAATCACTCATTACTTATAAAATGGCGCTAATTAGCGCCATTTTTTATTGGCTAACAAAAGCTTATTAATCTGAACTCTGGTTAAGAGATTGACCCTCAAGAGTTCAGGTTTTTATTTGGCTACAGCTTTGCTGAAAACCACGCAGTAATACCAATCGACTTAAATATTTAACCATTCTAGCGAGCTAAATAAAGCGCTAACTGCGTTATAATTTTTTCAAGTAGAACAACTACATGTCAAAATTTACGCCTTGTTATCACTGTATTTAT
>NZ_JACJEI010000001.1:0-89284 GCF_014163985.1 Pseudoalteromonas sp. SR41-4
GGCACAAGGGCGCGAAAACATCAAAGTGGCCGAGGTAGCGCCTCATTAGAGCCCGTATATAAGCACGCAATCACATCATTTTAATGTAAAAAGGCTTGTGCAATAGGAGGAGTCCATATAAGCGAGTTTACCTCGCGACAAATCAAAGTGAACTTAATTTCAGATAAACCGCGCTGTTAACAATCCGTCCATGGAGCTTGGTTACATCGGTCATTGCCTAAATGGATTTAGGTACTTAGATTTTGTCGGGAACAAAAATCGGCCATGACCTTACTTCCTCAGGCTGCACTCTTTACTAGATATGTCGTTTACTTTAGGCTTCCTGCCCTTCGCCATAAAGGTCTGCTTCGCAGTTCAAAAATATTCCCGATATTTTTGTCGGTCCATCGTCACCTAAGCTGTAAGCTGCCTGCGTTGCAGTGAACAATAGAATATCAGCAAAAAAATTTTAAACGGACAGTTAGATTAAATAAGGTAACTTATCTTATAAAACATGACATATTGTACCCACTGTTTGTATACCATATTTTTAAAGTTCAAAATAAAGGCTTAAGCAAGGTATCGTGTCTGGTTCATTCAAAGCTAAATCGTTGTAGTTATACTCCTCTGAACGGCTTGTTGTAGGTCAAAAATTAAACATTCTTTCGAGTGCGGCCTCTAATGACAAGTGCACACATCGTTTATTTGCGATCTACTTAATTACAGTTGTGCTGGGCTTTCTGCGATCCCTTTGACGTTTGCCGTTAAAATAAATACGGCGCCGCTGTAGGGGTATTGTTTTAGTATCTCAGGTTCTAGGCCAGTACGGGCGGAGGTAACGGCGACGGTTGTTAGATCATCGCCAAAAAAAGTGAGGCTGGTGATCCTAGGTGCGGGAAGTCGATAAAAATGCACGATAGTGCCATTTTCACAAAAACGATAAAGGCCGTGGCCATTCCAAGACGCGACCCACAAGTGATTGTCGTTATCGACTGTCATGCCATCGGGAAAGCCCATTGTCTCGTCAAATTTTACAAATACTCGCTTATTGCTAAGCTCACCTTGCTCATTTAAATCAAATTGATAAATAGTGCGGGTGGATGATTCTGTTGAATATAAAATACGGCCGTTTTTACTTATTGCAGGGCCATTACTGATCACATAATTGCTATCAACAATGATTGGCGTTTGTTGCTGACCAAAGCGATACAACGCCCCAGTATTGTGTTGTTCATGTTTATCCATAGTGCCGAAAAACACATGCCCGTTGCGGTCGGTTTTGGCATCATTTAAACGGTTATTTACTGCAAGAGTAGCCAGTGGATACAACTCACTAGGTTGGAACGTGTTGTTATCAAGGTAATAAATGCCGCGCTCAAAACCTGCGATTAAACGCTGTTCGGTGGTTTCCATTATCCAACAAATAGCCTGCTCCATCGGGTAACGGCACACTGTTTGTTGCTGGCAATCAAAACGGTAAAGTAGTTTGTCTAAAATATCGACCCAAAATAAACACTTTAGCGATGCGCTGTAATATGGCCCTTCGCCAAGTAAACATTGGCAAGGAATGATCATTTTAATCGAGTTAATCGCCATTATTTACCTTAAAACAGCATGTGAGTTTATTGCGCTATTTTAACGTTGAAAGAAAATCAGTGCCAGCCCTGAAAAAGTCGCCACAATAATAATTAAAATACGCGTGGCTTGTTCATTAATTGTATTATTTAACAAGTATGAAAGCCCCCAACCAATTAAAATGGCGGGTAAGCATTCAATAAATAACAGTAAGTCATTAGAGTCTGCGGTGCCCGTAAGCAGCAGCGCAGTGATCCCAAATAAATTAATAAACACGAAGAAAATACTTAAGTTAGCTTTGATTTTATCTTTATTTTGCGCTTGATAAAGTAGTCCCATCGGAGCGCCGCCTGCGGATGTGGTAGTACCAATAAAACCGGATGCTAGTGATGCCAGTACATTAGAGATAAAGGTAAGCTTAGGCGACCAACCTGTAAGTGATAACGCAACTGCAATTAGTAAACAACAACCGAGTAAAATACGATACTGATGGGGATCAACATGCAACATTACCGCTGCAGCAATTAACACTCCTACGGCGCCACCAAAAATTGAATAGCCGGTTTGCTTTAGATCTATTGCGCCACGGTGCTTTATGGCAAGAATTGAGGTGAGTAATAAAGCATTTAAAATCATTGGCCCTGGCACTAACTCTGGCATAAGCCAGTATAAAATAGGTGCGCACAATAAGCCAAGACCAAACCCAATCACGCATTGTAAGCATGCGCCTATTATTAATATAAAATAAACTAATACGATATCGGGCAACGCGTTTCTACCTTATTTAACTAGGTTTGACTAATTTACAGACAAGAATATCCTAATATTATAATATCATTGGCGTTAGGTAAATTTTTTTATTGAGTTTTAAGTCCAACCTGCATCAACAACAAGTGATTGTGCGGTCATCATTTTACTGTCGTCTGCGGCTAAAAATAATGCGGCATTGACAATATCATCCGCCTGTAATGTTTCATTTATACATTGATTATGTCTAACATTTTCAATCATATCTGGAGTTAACCAATGCGTTATTTGCCGTTCGGTCATCACCCAGCCAGGCACTAAGGTGTTAATACGAATATTATCTTTACCATAAGTCGCAGCTAATGAGCGGGTTAGTCCTTCAATTCCTGCTTTGGCGGTCGTATAAGCTGGCATGCCCGTTTGCTTAATACGCCAACTCACTGAGCCCATATTGATAATGCTACCACCACCAATTCGCTGCATTTGCGGAGCTACGGCTTGCGCCGAAAAAAAGCATGGCCGTAGATTAACGGCTAACTTATCATCCCAATATTCAACACTCATGGTATCGGCAACGTGGCGAGTATCGTCAGCCGCATTATTGATCAATACGCTGATCTCACCTTGTGTTTTGCCCGTTGTTTCAATAGCGGCTTTTAATTGTTCAATGTCACGAAGATCACAGTAAATATACTGCGGATCAAAGCGATACTGGCCAGCTAACTGGCTACACAATTGCTCACCTTGCTGTTTGGCAATATCAATAAAAGTTACTTTTGCATGCTGCTGACAAAAGCGCTTTACCATGACTTCACCGATCCCTGTTGCACCGCCGGTAATAAAAACACTTTTACCAGCGAGACTTGGATAACTTGTTGTGTGTGATGTTGAGACTGGCATGATTTCCTTAAGTATTAAGATAATTCATTAACAAAACATGGTTATTTCGATTCGTTTTGTGACTCTTTTTCAGCTATTTCTTTTTCAATAAATGACATAGCTTCGTCAATCATATACGTCATCATGTTTTTAGCGCGCTCAGGCTCACCATTTAAAATTGCTTGATACACTTTAAAGTGTTCATCCGCAATGGCTTTTTTATTACCTTTCGCGGGTGTTGTATGCTGAATACTAACGTTAAGAGCAGTACAAATAAAATCACGCAATTGAAAGAAAAAACGATTACCGCTGGCAAACAAAATTGCGGTATGAAAAGCTAAATCACTTTCATGGATTTCGCCATCGGAGGCATCAGCCGCCGCTTGCATTTTTTCAACTGCAATCGCAATCTCTGCAATTGCGCCTTTATCAGCACGTCTTGCTGCAAGTGCCGCTGCTTGCGGTTCAATAGCTAAGCGTACTTGTAAAAATTCTTTTAACACATATAAGGTCGGGCTACTATCGAGCAACCATTTTAATACGCTGGTGTCGTATAAATTCCATGTGTTTGCTGGTTCAACGCGGATGCCTTGGCGTGGGCGCGATGAAATAAGCCCTTTGGCAGCAAGCATTTTTACTGCTTCACGAATAGCAGTACGACTAATGCCATACTCTTCACATAATTTTGCTTCAGTAGGTAAACCCGTTTCAGCAGTGTAATGACCATTAATAATGGCTTTACCTAACTCATTGGTTACCTGTTGCGACAAATTTAAATTTTCAATACGTGCCATAAACAGTTCCTTTAAAAATACTTATTCTATGATACTACTATAACCTTACCGCGTCATCAGGCAAATCTTTGACAATGCTACTGTAAATACTTTTTTCCGCTGTTTGAACTGTGTAATTTCTGAAAACATAAAAATTTAAAGCATTACTAATTTTTAACAAATCTCTTTCATTCACCTCATTTATATTATAATATTTTTATACACACAAATAATCCGGATTGATCTCCGGGCTTAGATGGAATTAAAGATGATCGAATTAAGTACACTCGACTGGCTAGTGTTAGCGGGATTTTTTGTTTTGTTATTAGCCGTTGTCGTCGTCTCGATGAGACAAAAAGAAGAAGATACTACAGATTATTTTTTAGCTGGGCGTAATGCGAGTTGGTTAGTTATTGGTGCGTCAATTTTTGCCTCGAATATTGGCTCAGAACACCTCGTTGGTTTATCTGGTGCAGGTGCACAATCAGGCATGGCATTAGCCCACTGGGAAATGCAATCTTGGATTATTTTATTACTTGGTTGGGTGTTTGTGCCTTTTTACTGGAGCAGTAAAGTATATACCATGCCGGAGTTTTTAGAGCGTCGCTATAATTCAAAATCACGCACTTTTTTATCGGTTATTTCCTTGATCAGTTATGTACTGACTAAAGTAGCAGTGACTGTTTATGCTGGCGGCATCGCTTTTAAGACTATTTTAGGAATTGAAAGCATTTGGGGCATTGATTTCTTCTGGATCTCAGCCATTGCTTTAGTGGTGATCACCGGTATCTATACTGTACTCGGGGGTATGAAAGCCATCATGTGGACCTCTGTTTTACAAACGCCAGTACTTATTATTGGCTCTGTGGTGATCTTAGTTGTCGGTTTGGATAAAGTCGGCGGGTGGTCTGAAGTTGAACGCATAAACGATATGAACATGCATTTAATTCGCAGTGCCTCAGATACCGAGTTTCCGTGGCCGGGGATCGTATTTGGTTCATTTATCATTGGTTTTTGGTACTGGTGTACAGACCAATATATTGTACAACGGGTACTGTCGGCGAAAGGCATTAAAGAAGCTCGTCGCGGTACTATGTTTGCAGGTTACTTAAAGCTATTGCCTATTTTTATCTTTTTAGTACCGGGCATGATTGCCTATGCACTAAAAGTTAAAGGCATTATTAGTTATGACAGTGCGGACCAAGCGTTTCCTACATTGGTTGCCGAGTTACTCCCATCCGGCGTCAAAGGCATCGTAATTGGTGGCCTCGTTGCAGCATTAATGAGCTCGTTAGCGTCGTTATTTAACTCATCAGCGACGTTATTTACTATCGATTTCTATAAAAAATTCAAACCCGAATCGAGCGAAAAGCATCTGCTAAAAGTTGGCCGCTTAGCAACCGTTGCAATTGTTATTTTAGGCTTACTGTGGATCCCTATTATGAGCTTAATTGCTGATGTACTTTATGAGTATTTACAAAGCGTTCAATCGTTAATAGCTCCAGGTATTGCCGCCGTGTTCTTGCTAGGTATATGCAGTAAACGTTTTACTCCTGATGCTGGTTTTATCGGTTTAGTGTCTGGGTTTGTGTTAGGTATGATCAGATTAGTACTATTGCCTTTCAAAGATGCTATCAGCGGTACACCGCTTGCGTGGATCACCGACATGAATTGGCTTTACTACTGTATTTTACTGTTTGTAGTGGTGGTAGTGATAATGATTGTGGTGAGTTTTTTCACTAAACCCGCCAGTGAAGAGCAGCTTAAAGGCTTAACCTTCTCAAGTATCGGCAAAGATACTTTAAAAGAAGTGGCTGCCGGATTAGATAAGTGGGATTACATTCATACTGCGGGGATCATCGGTATCACTGCGTTTATTTACTACCGCTTCTGGTAAAACTTAATTAGTTGTTCCCACGTTTATAGGGAGTGTTATCACTCCCTTTTTTGCACACAGATAAAGACACTCATTAATCAGGCTATCTAGCTTCCTCTCGTGTTGTTAGCCTCAGTGCCAATTAATGAACAATCATAAAGAGGTGATGATGAACACTCTGCTTAAAATTGCATCTATAAGTTCTCTAGTATTACTCAGTAGCTGCTCCTCAATAATTCCCCAAAAAAGTGTAGAAGCACGCTTTGTTCCTGAGCGTATGGACGACTTTGCGTTTGAAAATGATAAGGTTGCCTTTCGCGTTTATGGGCCTGCTTTAACAGACTCTGCTGAAAACAACGGTACTGACTGCTGGCTTAAACGGGTTGATTACCCAATTATTAATAAATGGTATAAAGGAGAACGAGAAGGTATCTCTTATCATGAAGATCATGGTGAAGGTTACGACCCTTATCATGTTGGTAATTCATTAGGCTGTGGCTCAATGGCCCTATGGGATGAAAATGCCGATAAAAGCGACAGACTGATACAGCCCAATGTGTATACTGATTATTCAATAATAGAAAAAACCGCTGATAAAGTCGTTTTTGAGCTCACTTACCAGTATAACGATAAAGACATCACCGAGAAAAAACGCTACACACTTGAAAAAGGTAGCCAATTTTATAAAGTACACAGCCAATTTACGCACAATGGTCAACCCATTCAACTTAAAGTTGCTGTGGGTGTCACTACCCATGATGGTAAAGCACAAGCACATGTCAACTCTGAAGGTGATGCAATAACAACGTGGGAAACCATTGACGGTAGCCAAGTGGGTACATCTGTACTATTACCTAAATTTACCCACACTCATTATATTTTACAACAAAGTGATAAGAAAGATCGTTCGCATGCACTGCTTGTTGCGCAAACGAATAAAGCGGGTGAAATTACCTATTATGCTGGTTTTGCTTGGTCAAAAGCGGGTGACATAACAACCTTCAAACAATGGCAAGATTATGCGAGTAACTATTTAGCCAAAGATAAAAACAAACAAGTAACCGCAGAATCTGTAAAGTCATTAACGAAAAAAGTAGCAGACTGGCAAATTGCACATTTTGACGAAGAAGGTAAATACCGCGCGCTGCCACGCAAACCACCACAGTGGATGAATCGCGAGCAATATCATGATTTAGAGTGGCATCATGGTGCCCTTTACGCGGGTATGAACGAATGGCGTAAAATTGCTGATGATGATAAATATACAAACTTTTTAATGGAAATTGGTCAGCGAAATGGCTGGAAACTTCACCAGCGCCCTTATCACGCCGATGATCAAACGGTAGGTCAATTTTATCTGTCTTTATACGAAGACTTCCACCAACCAGAAATGCTTGAACCAACACGTAAGCAATTTGATTGGATTTTGGCTCACCCAAAAACCGGCACACTTGATTGGCTTGCCGAAAATACTCATGCCCATGATCGTTGGGGCTGGTGTGATGCATTATTTATGGCACCGCCTGTATGGGCACGTTTAGCTAAAATTACCGGCGAAGAAAAATACTTAGACTTTATGGATCAAGAGTACCACGCCACGTATGACCTATTGTGGAGTGAGAAAGATCAGCTATTTTGGCGTGATTCTAGTTTCTTTGATAAACACGAAAAAAATGGCGAAGACGTTTTTTGGGCTCGTGGCAATGGCTGGGTATTTGGTGGATTAGCTTTGATGATACCTGACTTACCAGTTACTTGGGAAAAGCGCGATTTTTACATTAATTTGTATAAAAAAATGGCGGCACGTTTAATTGAAATCCAACGTGAAGATGGCACATGGTCAATGGGATTATTAGGTGGAACCGAAGGTTACCCAATAAAAGAAACCAGCGGTACGTCGTTTTATGCATATGGTATTGCATGGGGTATCAACCAAGGTTACTTAGATAAAGTCACTTACCGTCCAGCGTTAATGAAAGCATGGCAAGCGCTGCAAAATTCAGTCACCGCTGAAGGCATGCTCGCCTTCGTACAGCCTGTAGGCGCAGCTCCTGGAGATTCATTTCCAGATTACACTGAAGTGTATGGTGTTGGAGCATTTTTAGCAGCCGGTAGTGAAGTGTATAAACTACTTGAAGATGAAAAACCAAAAAAACACGTCGCTCACAATACAATTCAAACGTTAATGCATAATGCAGGGTGGTGTTGGTTTCAAGATCCCCGCGCCATTATCCAAAACGGTAAATTAATTATCGGTAGCGTTGCTGGCAATGGTGTGGGTGACGCTGCGGTAGGTGTCTACGACCTTGATAAAAAGCAACTACTCGGTCGTACCACATTAAAAACTGAATTTGACCATGATGATCATAACTCACCGGTTTTTTATGCGCGTCCTGATGGCAGTGTATTAACCGTTTACGCACGTCATAATAGTGAAAAAGCACATTACTACCGTATTTCAAATTCTGACAATTTTTTAAATTGGGGCGAAGAGAAAACGATACAAAGTCCTGCCAACGTAACCTACATGAACTTATATGACTTATCCGATGAAGGAACACTTTATAACCTTTATCGCGGTATTGATTGGAATCCAACGTATGTTACATCAAAAGACGATGGTGCTACCTGGAGCGATGAACATGTTCATCTCATTCAAAATGAAGTCCCAGGCGTACAAAGACCGTATGCACGCTATGCAGGGAATGGCAAAGACACCATAGGTTTGTCATTTACTGACGCTCATCCGCGTGATTTTGGTAACAGCATTTATTATTCTGAGTTTCGAGATGGTAATTTCTATAACGTGGATGGCACATTGATTAAAAACCTGAAAAAGGAAGGTCCGCTAAAACCCTCCGAAGCAGAGAAATTATTTCAAGGTGGCGGCGGAACCTTCCGCGGTGTTGATTTAAGTGTTGAAAAAAGCGCTTGGACCAGCTCAGTAGCATTTGATGATAAAGGCTATCCACACGTTGCTTATACTTATTATTTAAATAATCAAGATCAGCGCTATCGTATTGCATCTTGGGATGGCAAAAAATGGCATGACCGTGAAGTTGCGTTTGCAGGAAGCCGTTTATATGACCGTGAAGCCAGCTATACAGGCTTAATCACTGTGGATCCTAGCGACCCTTCTCACGTGGTTATTTCAAGTAATGTAAATCCTACGACAGGTGAGTCTTTATCAATGCCGCATCAAATATTTAGCGCACACATTGGGCTTGATGATGATACTAAAAGTATTCAGTGGCAGCAGTTAACACATGATAAGCACAATGAAAATTTACGCCCTATGATAGTCAACTCTGATCAACATAAAGTGATTATGTGGTTACAAGGGCAATATAATAGTTGGACAGACTATTATTTAGATGCTGTAGGGATTATTGTTGAGTAATCAGCCCTAATTCATTAAAAAGGAGCCACAGGCTCCTTTTTTATTATCAGCTCTATAATTAGTCCGGAAACTCTGGCGAAAGAATAGGAAATCCTTGGTCATCCCACTTTATTATACGCGCTCGCGCATGGCGATTTGGATCTGTTAACGGTGTTCCTTTAAGCTCTTTATAATCACGGCTGTGGTAAATTAATAAGTCTGTAACACCGTCCTCTGCTTTTACAAAACTATTGTGACCTGGACCAAAGCGCCCTACTTTTTCGTTACTTGCAAAAATTGGCTGTGGCTTTTTATGCCAGCTTGCGGGGTCGAGTAAATCAGCATCTGCATCGGCCCATAACAAGCCCATTGCATATCGATCATCGGTGGCACTGGCAGAATACGTAAGTAGCACTTTCCCCTCACGGATCATCACTGCAGCTCCTTCATTCACCTTATAGCCTTGTATTTCCCAATCAAGTGTTGGCTCTGAAATATTCACTATTGGCTCTTTTATCGATGTTGGTGAATCCATTTGTGCAATCCACAATGCGGAGTTATACGTTGCGGGTTGGTTTTGCTGTGCCCACACTAAATAACGCTTACCTTTATGGCTAAATGTTGTAGCGTCCAACGAAAAACTATCAAGGTGGGTTTTTAACTGACCCATTTCTTGCCACTGCCCGTTCATCGGGTTTTCACTGTCATTTTTGAGTACATACATGCGGATACTAAACGGCTTTTCTACATCACCCGCTGCAAAATGAATATACCAACTGCCATCAACTTTATGTAGCTCTGGTGCCCAAATATTGGTACTCATTGGACCTTTTTCATTTTTATGCCAAATCACTTTTGGTTCAGCTAACTTCAAGTCATTAAGTCTACAAGCTTGACGTAATTCAATTTCGTCAAACTTAGGGGATGTACCAATAAAGGTATAACAACCGGTTTTTTCATCGCGGACCAACCAAGGATCAGCGCGTTGCAAAACAATCGGGTTATCAATTGGCATTAATGTTGGGCTATTATTTGCCTCTGCAACACTGTAAAAGCATGACATACTAAGTACGCTTATAATTGCAGTGGCAATCAGATTCTTGGCCATGGTATTTCCTATTTTTATAGTTTAATTTCCATTGTTAATATTGTATTACATATATTATAGTAGCTGATAAGTTTAATGATTAAAATAAAAAGGTAGGCAACTATGAAACACGCAAAAAAGTTCGCTCATACATGTAAACTGCTCGGTGCAAGCACATTACTTTGTTTAGCAAGTAATACCATGGCTAAACAAGTTGAAGTACACGACCCTGTAATGACCAAAGAAGGCGATACCTATTACGTCTTTAGCACGGGTATGGGGATCACGTATTACGAATCCAAAGACATGAAAAATTGGCAGCTTACCGGGCGCGTATTTAAAGACGAGCCGAGCTGGGCAAAACGAGTTGCCAGTGACTTTGGTGGCCACCTTTGGGCGCCGGATGTATACCAAAAAGATGGCAAGTTTTACCTTTATTATTCTGTGTCTGCGTTTGGTAAAAACACCTCGGCGATCGGTGTAACGGTTAACGAAACTCTAGATCCTAAATCACCAGATTATAAATGGATAGATCACGGTATAGTTATACAGTCTGTGCCTGAGCGTGATAACTGGAATGCCATAGATCCAGCGATTGTTGAAGATGACAATGGTACACCATGGATGAGCTTTGGTTCGTTTTGGGGCGGTCTTAAATTAGTGAAACTTGACGATGATATGGTACGTTTGGCACAACCACAAGAATGGCATAGCATTTCAGCACGCCCTAACACTGAACACGGACCTGTAGAAGCACCATATATCTTTAAAAAGAATGGCTATTACTACCTATTTGTGTCGTTTGATAAATGCTGCCAAGGTTTAGACAGCACTTACAATGTCCGTGTAGGGCGCAGTAAAAACGTAGAAGGCCCATACCTTGATAAAGAAGGCCGTGACTTAAATAATGGCGGTGGTTCGCTGGTGATCGAAGGTAATAAAGACTGGGTAGCGCTTGGTCATAATGCCGCTTATACCTTTGACGGAAAAGATTACTTAGTACTTCATGCTTACGAAACGGCTGATAACGGTTTACAAAAATTACGTATTCTACCGATGACTTGGGACGATAACTGGCCAGTAGTTGATAGCAAAGATCTAAACAAGCGCACCACTAAGCTGATTGAGAAGTAACACTTAAGAACAGCCACTAAAAACCTGCATTTTTTGCAGGTTTTTTGTTTTGATATATCGCATTCTCAATACAAAAATTACTGCTCTAGCTCACGATTACTCTTTAAAATCAATGAGTTTAATATCCATAAAAATAAGCTGCTCACTGCTTATCGCTAAAGATTCATTCAGTGCCACACTGTAAATATCGTAGGCAAGATGCGGTAAAATCAAAAGTTCATAACGGCTGCCTTTAGGCATCAGCATGAGTGCTTCTTGCAAACCTTCAATTGCTTCTGCTATCTCATACTCAGCCACTTGCTCGATTTGCCGCGTATCATAAAGCACATGCCCTGTTGCAGTCATCACGCGTTGCTGCACCTTAACAGTAGCATCCCATGAAGGTGGTTCGCCACTTCCCAGTTCAATAATTCGATACATTAAACCCGAGCCGGTTACATGCACACCAGGCTGTGTTATGTATTGCTCTGCGAGCGGGTAGCGCCGAACACTCACTTTAGAATGCACATCGTCATAATGCTGTAAACTCATACTCGTCCTACTAGTTATTATTGATTAAACGAATACCGTAAATACCACCAGCAACCGATCCTTTTATTGCACTAAAGCGCAGTGTTAATGAGCTAGCTTTTTTCATTTCATCAGTTAATGGATAATCAATACTGTAAAATTCTGCACCGGTTTGCTTAGCAGGTAAGCTAACTTTTGCCAGCACCTCACCATTAATTGTGATAGTAAACTTACGTCCAACATCTGCAGTAAAGTAACGGATACGCAGTGCAACTGCCTGCTGCTCTGAGTTAGTTAGCTTATATTCAAACCAACCTGTTGCATCACGCCAATGATGGCCGTTATTAACACCTGCACGGGTATTTTCACCTTTAAAGTCATGCTCAACTTCAGGCTGTTGCTCGCCCGGTGTAATTTGGTCAACGGTCAATAATCGTAATTGCTCTTTTGCTTGTTCAGCCGCTTTTGAATCTTTAACAAATTGAGTAAATTCGGCTTCACTTTGCTGCGGCCAGTAAACTTGATAGCGACTATCATGAAGCCTAAAAAACGGAATTAACTGAGTTGTTTGTGTGCTCCCTATCCCCTGCTGAGCAATGGCGACATTTTTATCTGTGGTAAATGCAAGTTCTGCGCTAGGGGCTCGCTTTAAATCAGCAATAAACTGCTCGGGTTCACTGAGCATGATAGGCAGTGCTTCGGGTGGACAGGTAGGCCCTGCTGCAATATGACCCATGCGACTGTCATCAGCAACAAAGTTTAAATGCTCATTTTTAAACGCTTGTACTTTGGTTGCCATTACCACAGGACCATACAATACCGCATAGTAATCTTGGTCATCAGGCAACTGCTCTGTGTACAGTTTTGGCGCTAAAGAAAAAGTTAATTTATCGCCATCATGCCAGTCATGTTTTATTGCGTAATACCCCTGCTCTGCAGTGGCATTTATTGCTTTGCCATTAAGCTTAAACTGCAATTCATCAGTAACCCAACTTGGTTTACGAATATGCAGCTGCGCTGATGAGTTATGTTTTTTATCTAATGTGTTAATCACTAAGGTTATATTATTAGCATCCGGAAAATGGCTTTGTTGAGTTACTTTTAAGTCCTGTTGCTGCCAATCAAGGGTACTTGGAATAAATAGATTTACCCATAAGTTATCGTCATTTTTACTGTAGATCAGCTCACCGTATTTACTATGATTTTCGATACCCGAACCGACACAACACCACATTGAATCTTGTACCGATGAATACATACGATAGTGCCCAGGACGCATTGGCGTAAAGTACACAAGCCCACCGTGCTCAGGATGTTGCGACGATAAAATATGGTTATAGGTTGCGCGCTCGTAGTATTCTAAATAGCGAGTGTCCGCGGTTTTCAGAAACAGCAGCTTGCTGAGTTTCATCATGTTGTACGTGTTACAGGTTTCAGGGCCTTCAACGTCTTCAACCATCGCGGTAAAATCTTTTTTGTCGTGAAAATGCTCACGCACACTGTTACCACCAATGGCCACTGAGCGCTCTTTAGTCACTGTTTGCCAAAAATAATCTGCGCCTTGTTGCCACGCTTTATCATCAGTGGCCTCAGCGACCTTCAACATACCAATAATTTTTGGAATTTGGGTATTAGCATGTAAGCCAGTTAGCTTATCTTGTTTTTTTAACAGCGGATCGACAATGCTATTTTGAGTAAACTGTTGAGCTAATTTGAGATAACGCTTATCGCCACTGATCGTCGCCATATCGGCAAATACCGCATTTAAACCGCCATATTCTGAATACAGCATCTGTTGAATCTGCTGCTCGCTTAACTTAGAGGTTAAGTTTAAAAACCATTCGCCTAAATCAAACAGCATGGTTTTTGCTTGTTCACTGCCTGCAATCAAGTAAGCATCACGCAAGCCATGGAAAATTTTGTCTATGTTATAAAGCGGCACCCAACGATCATTTAAACTAAATAAATCGGCTTTAATATTGCCATCATGGATTTGTTGCCACATCGCTTGACCATTTGGTATGCCTCCTAAATAACCGTCATTAACCTGTTGTGCGCGTTGTAGCTCATTTAACATGTAATCTAAACGGCGCTTTAGTTCTTCATCGCCAGTTGCAGCCCACGCAAGGCTTAACGCCGATAAATAATGACCGCCAATGTGACCATCAAGCCCCGAGTCTTCCCAATTACCATAAGATGACGCTTTGGGCTCGATACCAGCTTCACGTAAGTAAGGGGCTAATAATTGATCTGGGTGCAATGCCAATAAATAACGAACGTTAGTTTGCTGGGCATGTAAAAATGGGCTTGCACTTAAGCTAACTTGCTCAAGTGCAAAAAGTTGTTGTGGTGTGCGCTGTGTATGATGCGTATTAACAGTTTTATCATCTGCATTAGGGTGTTCGCTGCAAGCCGATAACAACATTACCGCAAGTGAAAAACTAATAACGTGTGGTAATTTTTTTACTGCTAAAACAAACATACACAGAGTCCTTTTGTTATTTTTATTGTTCGCCAGGCTTACCAAAAACAGGCATACCGTTATCATCCCAATTTAGTGATTTTGTGAAGGTATGACGATCTGGGTTCCACAGTGGATCACCTTCAATTTCAGTATATTGACGACAGTGATAAACCAGCACGTCGTTACCATTTTCATCTTGCGTAAAACTGTTATGCCCGGGGCCAAACATCGACTTAGGCTCGTTACTACGAAATACCGGCTCTTGCACTTTAGTCCAGCTATTTATATCTAATAAATCACTATCTAGGTCCGCATATAGCAAGCCCATAGCATAGTTTTCATCGGTGGCACTGGCTGAATACGTTAAGAATATTTTACCGTTACGTTTAAGTACGTTAGGGCCTTCATTCACCCAAAAACCAATTATTTCCCAATCAAGTTCAGGGATGGTTAAACGGGTGATTTCGCCAGTGATCTCTGTTGGTGATGACATTTTTGCCAAGTACAGATTTGAGTTACCTTTTACACCCGGTTCTTTTTGTGCCCAGCAATAATAAAGCTCATCATTATGATAAAAAGTCGTGGCATCTAAACAAAAAGTATCCCATGGGGTTTCAATTTGACCGCAAAACTGCCACTCTCCTTCAATCGGATCCGCATCTTTACAGCTAATTGCATACATACGATGCTGAAATAAATCGTGCTTAATTTCACGACTCGGTGCTGCGGCAAAATAAACATACCAAGCGCCATCATTAAAATGGATCTCAGGAGCCCAAATAAGCTCAGAATATGGACCTGTTTGTGGCTTCATCCAGACCATTTTTGGCGTTGCAGTTGCAAGCCCTTCTAGGGTTTTTGCACGGCGCAGTTCAATGCCATCATAGGCAGGCACTGACGCGGTAAAGTAATAATAACCATCTGTGTGCTTATGAATATATGGATCAGCACGTTGTGGGATCAAAGGTTTAGGTAAAGTTGACATAAATGCTCCTAAAATTATTCTGGTAACCGCTGGTTTTTAACCATATCGGTATAATAGTTATCGGTAATTTTGTATTTAAATAGCACAAAGCCCAAAATGGCATGAAACACACCAGGAATTATGGTCAGCATTAATGCTAATCCAGTCATGGTAAATTGACTTTGTTCAATATTTGGCTGGTAATCAAAAAAAGCTAACAGTAAACCACCGGCAAGACCCGCTAAACCACCACCGGCTTTTTGGCAAAATGAAATCCCGCCAAATGACAAACCTGATGCCCTAACACCGTCTTTAATTTCGCCATAGTCAACCGCTTCTGCAATCGCGGACCAAAACACCGGTGCATGCAAATCAACCACGAAAGATAAAATGATATACAACACAAAGGCCAACCAGATGTCACCAGGTTGCACTGCAAAAAACATTATCAGCGAAATAAACAACACTGCGATTTGTGACCATCTAAATAGTTTTAACTTACAATAACGTTGGGTGATCCACGTACTTGCCACCATAGATACTATTGATGCTGCGATACCGGCACTGGTAAAAGTACCCGCCAGATCAGGAGCACCTAAATAGTACTTAGCGTAGTACATAGCCACACTGCCACGAATTGCATAACCTAAAGTACCTAGCACACATGCGGCGCATAGCAGCAACCATTGATCGTTTTTAATCAGCACTTTAAATTGGGTCAGTATACTTTCGGTTTGTGGTTCATGAGTAATACGTTCACGAGTAGTAAAAAAACAAAACAGAAACAATGCTACACCGCAGGTAGACACTAAAATCATTGCCAGTTTATAACCATGAGCGATATCGCCACCGCCCCACATTGACGCAAGTAAAGGTACTGAAAATACAATAATAACATTGGCTATTTTGGCAAAAAACATCCGAAAACCATTCGCTGATAAACGTTCTTTAGGATCTGCGGTTAATACGCCAATGTACGAAATATAAGGAATTGCTACACCGGTAAACATCAAGGTGGCAAATAAATAAGTAAGGTAAGCCCACACCAACTTCATATTGTAATCAAAATCTGGCGTGGTAAATAGCAGGACGATTGAAATACCATAGGGCACAGATAAAAATAAGAACCAATGGCGGAACTGCCCCCAGCGAGTTTTTACTTTATCGGTAATCACGCCCATTAATGGGTCAGTAAACGCATCAACAAAACGTGCAACTAAAAATAAAATACCCATATCAACAGGGTCGAGGCCATAAATGTCGGTGTAGAAAAACGACATAAAATAAAATAATGCAGCAACCATAACGTTTACTGCCATATCACCGGCACCAAAACCGACTTTTTCTACCACTGATAACTTTTGATTTTCCATACAACTACCTGATTTTTAAAATACGTTGTACCTTAATACGCCATATTTAAAAGAATAAAGGTCACCTATTCTTTGTTTTATCACACTGGTGACCATTGTATTGCTTATTATTGTAAATTTAATGATAACCTAATTAATAGTATTATCATACTATTTGTAACGCAACCATTTTCGGTTAGACAAAGGTCATATAATAGAAAATAGAAAAGCCTCGGACGATCCGAGGCTTTTATTTGATATAACTGTGATTAGAAAGAGTAACGTACACCTAATGCAAATGTGCGACTATATAGTGCACTATTTGAATTATGTGTCGTTGGATACTCATAATAACTTTGATACGTTTCTTGCGTTAAGTTAGTACCATCAAATGTAACCATCAGATCTTCTGTAACATCGTAGCTTACCTGAAAATCTAAACTCTGTTCTGGGCTACGGTAGATACCCAGTGGGTTAGCAAATTGTGCGGCCTCATAGCTATTTAAGAAATCATCACGCCATAAATAGGCCAAACGCATATCAAAGTCTTCTCGTTCATAGATTAAAACAGTTGAGTACGATGACTTAGACACACCAAACATATCACGCGAATCTGTACCAACTAACTCACCTACATCGTTATACTTCGGTAAATCTTGTTTTGAATCAAGTAAAGTAGCACTGGCTTGAATACCTGCCCCCATTAACCAATCAGGCAAATTGTCAGGGAAATATACAAGACCAAGTTCTAAGCCATCTAATGTACCATTTGACGAATTATTTGGTTGAGTAAGAATGTAATCCTCAGGCTCAGTCGCATCTGGGCCTTGATATTGAATGATACGGTTAGAGCCATAGACAAATCCTTCTATATCGCGCTTAAACAATGTGCCATACAGCGAGCTTGCTTCAGCAAAATACCACTCTAAAGTTAAATCATAATTCTTCGATTCAACGGGTTTTATGCTTGGATTCCCACCATTTGCAGTACCATAACCAATATCTGTGACATCTTCAGTATAATAAATAAACGAGTTTAGCTGTGAAAACTCAGGACGACGAATAGTCTGAGTATAAGCGGCACGAGCAAGTAAATCTTCGCTCAAATGATAACGTACAACAAAGCTAGGTAACCAAGCCGATGAACTATTTTCTGCCGAACTAACAGCGGTAGGATTTTGATCAATGTCGAAAAAGGTCATATCAATCTTAGCATCTTCGTAACGAAGGCCAACTTGACCATCTATATCGCGTCCAAACAATGTTCCTGAAAAGTTACCTTGAATGTAAGCTGCATACGCTTTTTCATCAACATCGAATGTTTTTTCTAACTCCAAACTTTCTGGCTTTATACCATATAGTTCGCGGAAATAGCCTCGATTCGCCTGAATGTAATGCCCACTTGGGGCAACCCACGATGATGGCCAATTAGCTTTGCCATCAAAAAAACCTTCATTTACAGAAGCTAAACCTTCGTCAATTGATGAGAAAGACTGTCCAAGTATGTCTACATCAAATCTGGATTCACGTGATGCTTCTGAAGCGCCTTTACTATCGTATTTAATACCAAAACCTATTTCATCAAAGCCAAAACGGTCTACAAACAGTTCACCATCTAGCGTGAAGGTAAGTGAATCACCTTTGCGATTGCCACCATTGTCATACAGTTGAGCAATATTCCATTGCGAGGTATCGGTTAAATCAGCTTCATTCGCTGTGGTATCTGGATTATCAACATACTCTAAACTCGGCATCCCATCTTTATCGTTGAAATCTACATTTAAACCATAAGCAACGCGCTCACTGCGCATTGCTAAAAACTCAGTTTCAAACTGACTATCTTGATAATAAATTTCAGACGACAAATTAAAGTTATCATTGATAGTCCATTCACCACCTAATGCAAACACGTAGCTGTCGGTTTTACTTACATTCAAATCACCGCTATTAAAACCGTATGGTGCATCAACATAACGTTCTTTAATAATGTTAGTACCGTCAAAGGTCGTCGGTGGATTTTGCGTATCAACATTGCCCCACCAATCTACGAAGGTAAAGCTTAGCGAATTGAATGACTCATTACGGTAGCCATTGTAAAAGGCTTCAAAGGTATATTGTGAATCGCTGTTAGGGCGCCATTGCAATGAAAGATTGGCAGCTGGGCGTTCACGCTTACCAGTTAAGTCATTAGAAAAAACGGCATCGCGTGACAAGTAATATTCAGTTGGCACACCATTGATATTCAATGTCGAACCCGATTGATATGGTAGGCCGTTTTCAAGACCAGGTTCCCATATTGGGCTTTCACTTACATTACCATTGCTTGGGAAAATACGCTCAAACGGTGCAAATCCTGCTGCCGGGTTAAGGGTCATAAATGGCACCATTGCACCTGCAGCCATATTTTGGTCGCGGTAATTAGTCTCTGCGTATGAAAGGTTGATCAACGCACCAAACTCCCCCATACCAGATTCCCAGCGATTACTCGCTAGTGCAGATAAAATTGGATCAACCTCTTCTGCTTGGTCTTGGTAAACACCGCGAGCAGAAACAACCACTTTTGAGCCATCGAAGTTAAATGGGCGCTGGGTTTTGATGTCAATTTGACCGGCAATACCACTACCTACTTGTGAAGCGGAACGCGTTTTGAATACATCAACACTTTCCAATAAAGCTGCCGGAATATCAGCAAGCGCTACATTACGACCAGAAGCTGTAAATACTTGTCGACCATTGACTGTTGTTGTTACGTCCGTTAAACCACGGATAGATACCGTGTTTACTTCACCAGCACCACGGTCAGTAACCTGTATACCGGTTACCCGTTGCAGCGCTTCTACAACGTTATTATCAGGGAACTTACCGATATCTTCAGCTACAATTGCATCAACTACTTGGAATGACTGTCGTTTAATGTTCAGGCCTTTATTTAAGCTACCACGAATACCAGAAATCTGAATAACTTCAATGTCGTCTTTCTCAGCATTTGCTGATGTATTATCTTCTTGCTGTGCATATGCAAACTGGCATGACACTGCCATTAAAATTGCGCTAGCTATGTGTGTTTTTTTGAACATGAGTGGTGTTCTCCATTTGTTTTTCCCCCAGAAGGCTAATTACCCTCTGCTCCCCCTTATGTACAAAGCTTGTTGTCAGAGCCTGTATTAAGGTTGTCTTTTATTATGTTAATTATTTGCTGCCTGACATTGATAATATTGTATGATTAATTAGCAGTCAACTTATAACGCTAAATAAATGTTAATTGAAAAAATCGAAATACAGGCTTTAAAGTTGTGAAGAATAGAAAATAAAACAATAAATAACATAATCTTAGTTATTTTATTATGGAAAGGATTAAGAGCTTAACTATATTTTTGCAACAATTAAATGAATTTATTTTATTTAACATGGCAAATAAAGATACTATATTACAATTTAGCCAAGGCAACTTATTGCTCTGTACAACAAGTTCATTTTGATAATCATCATAAAACCCAGTTAAAAATTAACATTTTAGGTACTGCTAGGTAAGAGGTGCCGTTGGATAAAAAAAGTCCCAGACAGGCTGGGACTTTTTGGGCTTATACTTTTGGGCTTATATAAATATTAGAAAGTGTAACGTGCACCAATTGCAAATGTACGAGAGTAGATACCGTTGCTAAAGTTAAATAGGTTATCGTTACCTTCACCGTAATAGCTTTGATACACATCATCTAAGATGTTTGTTGCATCAAATGTCACCACAAAATCATCCGTCACGTCATAACTAAATTGAAAGTCTAAACTTTGCTCAGGACGGCTCCAAAATTGTAGCGGGTTCGCAAAAATAGCCGCTTCGTTACCGGTATAGAACTCTGAACGCCATACGTACGATAAACGCATATCAAACGAATCTCGCTCATAAATACCCACAATACTGTATGACTGATCCGACACACCGGCCATGCTTGACTCAACATAACCACTAATAGTTCCATCATCATTATATTCTGGTAATTGTTGAGATGAATCTAGCGCAGTAAAACTTGCTTGTACACCAACTCCGTCAAGCATCTCCGGTAAATTATCTGGGAAATATACTAAACCAAGCTCTAAACCAGATAATTCACCTTCACTGGCATTCACAGGCGCACTTAATGCAAAGGGAATAACCTCTCCATCTGACGCTCTAGGTCGCATTACAATTTTACGCCCAGGGACAATCCGGCTATCTATGTCACGTAAAAAGTACGTTGCATATAAAGAGCTCGAATCTGCAAAATACCACTCAAGTGACACATCATAGTTTGTAGACTCCTCAGGTTGTAATTGCGGATTCCCCCCCACCCCAGTACCGTTTTTAGTCCCATCAGTTAATGGTTCAGTCCAGTATTGCAAGGCATTTAAATCTGTGAAATTAGGCATACGTAAGGTATTAGTATATGCAAAACGCCCTATCACATCATCGGTTATATTCCAGTTTAGAACTAAGCTTGGCAGTAATTTACTGACATCTGCGCTCGCAGAGCTTGACTCAAACACATTGGTATTTAGCCCTGTTTCAGCAGTAAAATCCATTTCTTGCTCATAGCTCACATAGCGAACACCAAACTCCCCGCTGATATTTTCAGTTAAGAAAAAGTTTGTTGTGGCATATAGCGCATACGAGTTTTCTTCGATATCAAAGGTCTTATATACATCTTCTGCTTCTAGATCATACACGCTGCGAACTGCACCAGCGTTATCTAGCATATAGCCACCATCTGCGGTGATAAAGCTATTAAATGTATCTGCACGGCCATCAAAGTAGTCATCAACTTGGAATACTATTCCAGAGCCATCGCCTGCTGCACCAGCTGCACCAAGTTGTTGGATCAGGCTTTCAACACTTGTACTATTTCCGATCCCACCTTCATTTGTTCGAGTGAATTCTTCAGCGGTGCGTTTTTCGTAACGACCACCAAATTTAATTTTATCGAAAAAGTTACCACCTACTAGATACTCAGCATCAAAGGTAAATGTTGTTGAGTCGCCGCGATTCCCGCCTCCATTATCATAGGCTGTTCCCGCATTCCAGTTTTGTATTGCAGCCATATCGGCTTCATTTACAGCTGTATTAGGATCATCCCAAAATGCGATACCTGGAACACCATCATTGTCATTAAAATCAACATCTAAACCAGTTGCAACACGGTCAAAGCGCATTGCAAAAAAGTCTGTTTCATACTCACTTTCTTGATAAACGACCTCAGTGTTAATAGTTAAATAATCACTGGCTTGCCACTGTGCACCAAGTGCGTATAAATAGCTGTCTGTTTTACCATAAGAGAAATCGCCACTTTGGAAACCACCCACAGCAATTGCTTGCTTTTCTTTTACAACGTTAGTGCCATCAAATACAACAGGCGTTTCGATGAAGCCGTTACCGTTTTCGAACGTATTAGAGAACCACATGGCATTTTGCGATTCATTTTCATAACCGGTGTAAAAGCCTTCAGCGGTAATTTCTAGGGTATCAACCGGCGCCCATTGAAGTGAAATTGAAGCAGCAGGGCGTTTACGCAAACCAGTAAAAGACGTACCAAATATCGCATCACGGGCAATTAAATACTCGGTTGGTTCACCCTCAACATTCAATGTAGAGCCCGGAGCATAGGGTAAACCATTTTCTAGACCTATTTGCCAAACTTTATTACCTTGCGAATCATATTCAGGAATACGTGAATAGGGTGAATACATTGCTTGCGGTTTATTGGTAAAAAATGGAAACGCTGCACCCGCTGTTATTGTATCATCTCGATAATGGGTCTCAGAGTACGACACATTAAACAGTGCACCAAACTCACCCCCACCATCAAGTTCCCAGCGGTTGCTTAATAATGCGCTCACATTTGGGTCAACTTTATCAGGTTGATCGGAGTAAATACCACGTGCAGCTAAAACAACTTTTTTGCCGTCAAAATTAAAAGGACGATTAGTTTTAATGTCGATTGAACCGGCAATACCACGCTCTACCTGATCAGCTGAACGTGTTTTATAAACGGTAACACCCGATAATAAGCTTGCTGGGATATCTTGTAGCGCTACATCACGCCCTGCACCAGTAAAAATATCACGACCATTTACAGTGGTATGCACATCCGACAAACCACGAATAGATACTTGGCTCACTTCACCCGCACCACGGCCAGTAGTTTGCACCCCAGTTACCCGTTGCAATGCTTCTACTACGTTGTTATCGGGGAACTTACCAATATCTTCAGCAATAATAGCGTCAACGATTTGCACGCTAGCACGTTTTTCATCTAACGCTTTATTTAAACTGCCGCGAATACCTGTAACCTGAATAACCTCGATTTCATCAACGCTTTCTTCAGGAGTATTAATTGCTTCTTGTTGTGCATAGGCAAATTGACAAGTGAATGCCAACACTATCGCACTTGCTATGTGTGTTCTTTTAAACATTAGCGGTGTTCTCCAAGTTATAGTTATATCGGCGGGCTGAACTATTCCATTTAGCTACCGAAGAGTGACCACTGCATTGTCCAGAGATGTTGTCAAAACAGTACACGGGGATCTACATATTATTTTGTTAATAGATTAGCGCCCGAACTTTGATCATATTGTATGACTAATCAGCGGTCAACTCTAAAATCCAAATTAAAACAATCCGTAAAGAATATATTAAAGTTCTCTCCCAATTAAACCTTACCGGTTTGCTTGCATACGTCCTAAAAATTAAAATAAACAATAAAATACAACAGTATAAACAATTAAAAAAGCGAAACATCTACATAGTAGTAGGCTGTCGAGTTACAAAAAATAAGTAACCAGATATTTACCTTCGCAATTTTGCTGCTAAGATAATAAAAAATACAACATTACAATATTACAATATAGAATTGTTTTTCACTGTATGTTTACTTTTTTGTACCAATTAAGCTCATTTTCGTACTTTATAATACAATTTGAGTCTGTGACCGTGAAGAGCGTATATTGAATTACAATCATTAATCACAAAGGACACCTAATGAACAATAAATTAACAGCCTTTGCACTGCCGTTACTGCTATCTAGCACTATGGCCGCTGCACAAAACCCATTATTTACCGATGTGTTTACTGCAGATCCTGCCGCATTGGTGCACAAAGATACGGTTTACCTGTATACCGGCCACGATGAAGCCCCCAATAACGATGTATTTTTTGAAATGCATGACTGGCTTGCCTTTTCATCAACCGATATGGTGAATTGGAAAAAGCACGGCCCAATTATGAAAGCCACTGACTTTAAATGGGCGAAAGGTGAAGCTTGGGCTTCTCATATGATTGAACGAGACGGTACTTTCTACTTTTTTACTACCGTTCGCCATGATGATACTAAACCAGGTTTTGCAATTGGGGTTGCCACCTCAAAATCCCCTACTGGCCCATTTAAAGATGCCATCGGTCATGCACTAGTAACCGATGATATGACCAAACATACACCTAATGACTGGGATGATATTGATCCGGCTATCTATGTAGAAGAAAACGGTGATACATACATGTTTTTTGGTAACTTAGTGCCTAAATATGTAAAACTAAGTGATGACTTACTCAGCTTGGATGGTGAAATTAAAACCATTGATTTACCAAACTTTACTGAAGCACTGTGGGTACATAAGAAAGAAGAATACTATTACGTATCTTATGCGTGTGAATTCCCTGAAAAGATCTGTTATGCGATGAGTAAAAGTATCCATGGGCCTTGGCAGTACCAAGGTATCCTCAATGAGATTGCCGGTAACAGCGAAACCAATCACCAATCAATTATCGAATTTAAAGGTAAAAGTTACTTTATTTACCATACCGGTGCAGTACCACCAAAAGACGGCAAACCAAGTGGCGGACGCTTTCGTCGCTCTGTTGCGATTGAACCACTGCTCTACAATGATGATGGCACCTTGCAGCGTATCATCATGACCACTGAAGGATTGAGTAAAGGTAAATAACTCAGTCAATAAATGGGCTCTTATTGCAGAGCCCTCATTACTATGATTTATCTTCCCCTACCTGCTAGACACATCTAGTGTTCCCATTAAAACAGCGAAAAAGCAGCACAAACCATTGCTTGATAATAATTAAAACACCGCGGTAATCATTGTAAACAAAGCACTTTTAATTTACATGTTAATTACTTTTGCAAAAGTATTTGCACATCTTAAATAGTACTATAAAATTACAATACTACGTATTTACTACTTTACGTTAGGTGTACAGCAATTTTATCGACAACATTAAATAACAAAAATCCCCGTTATAAGAGGACACACAAAAATGAAACTAACCAGATTAGCAATGGTGATCACCTGCGCTTTAGCTGTTACAGCATGCTCTGAAGAAGGCACTAAGCTTGAGTCATCACCAGCAGTTGCCCAGCCACAAAGTGCAAAACCAACCGTCAGTGATAGCGTTGAGTACAACGAAGAAGGTAATGTAGCGGTAACTTATGTTGGCGTACATGATCCTTCCGTAATTGAAACTGACGGTACTTATTACATTTTTGGTTCACATTTAGCGGTAGCAAAATCAACTGATTTATTAAATTGGGAAATGATTTCAAGTCTTTCCGCTAATGAAGCCGTGAATGAAAGCCCGCTTTTTGACTTTAATTACACTAGCGAAATCGCCGAAGGTATTGAGTGGACTGATGGATTTACCGGTAACTGGGCTGCTGATGTGGTGAAAGCACCCAATGGTAAGTTTTGGTTTTACTATAACCATTGCGCCCAAGATAACCCTGACACACCTGACGTTGTTGATGAAGTATGCTGGAACCGCTCGTACTTAGGCCTTGCCGAAGCTGATTCTGTAGAAGGTCCATATAAAAACAAAGGTGTATTCTTACGCAGTGGCTATCGCAATGACGAAGAATTTGCGCAGTATCCCCTAGATAATGGCCAAACAACGTGGAATGGTGCGGTTGACCCGAATGCCATTGACCCTGCCGCCTTTTATGATAAAGACGGCCAATTATGGATGGTTTATGGTTCATATTCTGGCGGTATTTTTGTACTGGCAATGAATGAAGAAACCGGTATACCTGACGGTGAGCAAGGCTATGGTAAACACTTAGTGGGTGGTGACTTTAGAGCCATTGAAGGCGCATTTGCTATGTACAGCCCAGAAAGTGACTACTATTACTTGTTTTATTCAGTCGCGGGTTTTGATGTAAACGGTGGTTACAATATCCGTGTAGCACGTTCAAAAACACCAGATGGCCCATACTTAGATACCGCTGGCAACGATATTGCCACTGTAGGTGGTCTAGAAATTGGTGAAAAACTATTAGGTGGCTTTGAGTACACTCAAGAGCTAGGTGAAACGTCACCTGCTTGGGGTTATCAATCACCGGGCCATAATTCAGCACATTATGACGAAGCGACTGGCCGTCACTTATTGATTACCCACACGCGCTTCCCACAAACCTCGTCACCGTTTCCGACAGCGAGTGAAGCTCACCAAGTTCGCGTGCATGAGATGTTTATCAATTCGTTAGGTTGGCCTGTCACCTCACCACAACGTTTTGTACCACTAGAGGGTGATAATTTAGTGGTTGCTGAGCAATTGTACGGATACTACAAATTTATAAATCATGGTACTGATGTTAATACCAGTGCGGTGCGCTCAACTTACATAGCATTAAATGCTGATCACTCAGTGACCGGTGATGATACGGGTATTTGGTATATGGTTGATGATTCAAACGTCAAACTTGAGCTTGGATCTGGTACTTATTACGGTGTTGCTAAATGGCAATGGGATGATAGTAAGCAAGACTTAGTGGTCACCTTCTCTGCTGTATCACTTGAAAACGCCACGGTGTGGGGCAGTAAAATTGCTGAGATTGATGAAACCGCCAGTGTATTAGCAACCGTGAACGATGCGCTAAATATTAAGACTGAGCTGTCAATTGCTGATGAAGGTTATTCATTACCAACCAAAGGGAAAGCGGGTACGACTATTCGCTGGGAATCAAGTAATGAATATTACATTGATGCAAATGGCTCTGTATTTATTCCCACCCCTGATCGTGGCGATCAAGCAGTTACATTAACCGCTAGTATGTCACTTAACGGTGAAACCATCACTAAGAGCTTTAATGTTAATGTTAAAGCTCGTCCGGTATATAAAAATGCGATTGCACACTATAGCTTTGAAAACGGCTTAACAGATAATTTAAGCAACCTTGCTGATGCCGTCACCACAGATAATAACTTAGACAACACAGGTGCTGGCACTGCTGCCTATAGCGTGGGCCAAACAGGCCAAGCATTTAACTTTGATGGCTCAACCGGTGTGCGTTTACCGGATGACATTATCAATTCTGACAGCTACACCGTTTCATTTTGGTCAAAGCCTGACGTTGTAACTGGTTACAGCCCCGCATTTTTTGCAGCAGAAAACGCTGACCGTTGGATTAGCTATATTCCAGGTGGCGCACCTCACTTCACGACTAATACACTACTATGGAGCCGCTACCTTGTTGAGCCTGAAGTAGAGCAGTGGAATCAAATCGAAATGACTCAAGGCGCTACGGCTGGACAGTGGAGTCATGTTACTATCACTTATGCTAACGGCACAATGAAGTACTACTCTAATGGAGCACTTGTTGGTTCAATGCCACGCCCTGACATGTTTAGTAGTGATACGGCCAAGTTTGCACTGGGTGTAAACTTTGGCTGGGATGCACCATTCCAAGGTCAAGTAGATGAATTTATTGTCTATGATTACGCATTAAACAGCTTAGATATTAATGGTGCAGCGATTAACAATCTAACTGATCCAACTAAGTTTGAAACCTTCATTACTGATGCACTTGATTTAGGTGATACAACGGCTATCCGTGAAAGCTTTGAATTACCCCGTGTTGGACCGTTTGTGTCAGGTATTAGCTGGACATCGAATAATGAAGAGTTCTTGAAACCTGTTAATGGCACTGCCGTTGTTAATCAGCCAAGCGCCAATGTTGGCGATCAAGTTGTTACTTTAACAGCAACAATTAACTATAAAGACTTTACAGATACTAAAACTTTTGCAGTTACCATTAAATCACTTGCCCCTGCAGAATATAGCTTTGAAGGCGATTTAGCAGAGCTTAAAGATGCATACGCAAGTGCTAAACCAACTGGCGACCGTATTGATAACACCGGTGGTAACGCCACTTTTGTTGAAGGCATTAAAGGCCAAGCGTTATTCCTGCAAGGTTCAGGCGTGCGTTTACCAAATAATTTGATCACCACCAACGACTACTCGGTATCAATGTGGTTAAAACCTGAAACATTCTCAGATTACACCACCGCATTTTTTGCAGGGGCTAGTTCATCAACGTGGGTCAGCTTAGTACCCTCAATGGTTGATTCAAATACTACACGTCTATGGGCAAATGGTGGCGGTGCATTCTTTGATAATGGTGATTTAGGCATGCGCATCCCTGCTAAAGAGTGGACTCATGTTGCCTTCACGGTTGATGGCAGCAACGGTGATACGCTGAAAATGTACGTAAATGGTGAACTTAAAATTGAAGCTGGTGGCTTCCCTCGCGTATTCACTGTCGAAGGCGAAACCAATGAATTTGCGTTAGGTGTAAACTACTGGGATACACCGTATAACGGCGCGGTTGATGAGTTAAAAATATTTAACGGCGCAATCGATGCTGACGCAATCAAAGCACTCTACGATGCAGCTACTGCACCAGAGTAAGCTATTTAGGGTGAGCTGCCTTACCCAATAGTTTGTTGTCATAAAAAGCCAGACAAGAGTCTGGCTTTTTTTTAACTTTTTATTTTCAACATACACAACATCATATACAGTGATATTTATAATACAATATTAACTAAGGAAGGAGCTATGCAACGTCTTTTCATCACCTTAATATGCTTGATACCCTCACTATGCTTTGCGAAAACTGCTAACTATAAAGTGATAGACGAAGGTGGCAGTGGCCCATTTAGCGCCATTGCAGCCACTGAAACCTCGTTAAGTGACTATGTTATATACCGCCCGAAGCAGTTAAGCGCTGGGCAAAACCCGTCGCCAAAACTACCCGTTATGGTATTTGCTAACGGCGGCTGTATGGATACCTCCTATCCATTTGAGCATATGCTCTCTGACATTGCTTCGCACGGTTACTTAGTCATTGCTCTGGGCAAAATGCAAAACAGCCTTGATGACAGGCCCTTAAATAAGGCCAGTAATAGCATGATCCCTCACGCGATTGATTGGATCACAGCGCAATCTGCAAATCCATTAAGTGAATTTTACCAAAGCGCAAATCTTGAGAAAATCGCCATTGCAGGCCAGTCATGTGGCGGCGCGCAACTACTTGCCACTGGGGCAGATAAAAGAGTCTGCAGTTATTTAATGTTTAATGTTTAATTCAGGTATTGGTGATATGACCATGGCAAGCGCTGATGTTAAGTCACTGCAAAACTTGCATGCTCCTGTAATCTACCTTGTTGGTGGACCCACTGATATTGCCACTGACAATGCCAAGCTTGATTATCAACGCATAAGTCATGTGCCCGTGATCTTTGCTAATCATAAAACCGCGGGGCATTCAGGAACATTTGAACAGCCGTTTGGTGGTTCGTTCTCAAAGCTAGCTATTAAGTGGCTGGATTGGCAATTAAAAGATAAGCAAACCAATGCAACGCTATTTTTGCAGGGTAAAACAGCTGACTTTGTTAATTGGGATATAAAAGCAAAACAATTTTAAAAGGAATGATTATGAACACATCAACACTTAAGCGGCTTTTATGGGCTACATTTTTTACTGCAACAACGGCAACAGTGACCGCTGTCAACGCCGAGCCACTCATCCAAGTCACTGTGGCACAAGGTAAACTTCAAGGCACGGCAGAGCATAACTTAGCGGTATTTAAAGGTGTGCCGTTTGCTAAACCACCCGTGGGAGAATTACGTTGGAAAGCCCCGCAACCGGCTGAAAAATGGCAAGGTGTACGTAAAGCACAAGAGTATGCCCCTGCCCCAATACAAGCAGGCAACCCTGTATCTGGGATCAGTGAAGATAGCTTATATTTAAATATTTGGACGTCGGCAGAATCGAGCGTAGATAAACTCCCTGTATTAGTTTGGATTTACGGCGGTGGCTTTAGTTTTGGTAGCTCATCCGATCCTATTTTTGATGGTACTGAGCTTGCCAATAAAGGCGTGATAGTAGTGTCTATTGCTTATCGCGTTGGTCAATTAGGTTTTTTAGCCCATCCTGAACTTAATAAGGAAAGCCCAGTTGGCGTATCAGGTAATTATGGATTGCTCGACCAACTAGCCGCCTTAAAGTGGCTTAAACAAAACATTAGTGAGTTTGGTGGTGATGCAAATAATCTTACCATCGCTGGTGAATCTGCGGGCGGCATTTCGGTTAGCATGCTTGCCGCCTCACCGTTAGCTAAAGGGTTATTTAACAAAGTTATCTCGCAAAGTGGTGGTTCATTTGGTCCTACTCGCATAAAAAATTACCCTGGTGAAAACATGTCGACCCTAGAGCAGGCTCAAGCAGAAGGTTTCGACTATGTAAAACAGTTTGGCACAACCTCAATTGCACAGCTGCGTAAAATGAGCGCAGACACCTTTATACCAAAAGGTTGGTCGCTACCAGGTGGCTGGCCTATTGTTGACGACTATGTGATCAAGGGCGACCAATATAAGCTCTATCAGCAAGGCAAGTTTAATGATGTACCCGCTTTAATTGGTTATAACTCCGATGAAGGCGTCAGCTTTGTGTGGGACCCTGATGTTAATAATTTTGTTGATGGAGTAAAAACTCGTTTCGGTCAATTTGCGCCTAGCTTACTTGAAGCTTACCCTGTTGCAAAAAATAGCATCCCTCGCAGTGCTCGAAACCTAGTACGTGATGCCGCATTTGGTTGGCATACCTGGAGCTGGGCTAAATTACAAACTCAGTATGGTAAAGCCCCAGCATATCTTTATTACTTCGATCACCACCCTAAACGTACACCTGATGCCAAAGACGAAGATCATGGCTCTGGCCACGGTCATGAAATAGCCTATATGTTTAAAAACCTTAATAAAGCAGATCCGAATGTAACTAAAAATGATTTAAAAATGTCAGATATAATGGCAACCTACTGGACTAACTTTGCCAAAAATGGCAATCCAAATGACGATGCATTACCAAATTGGCCTGCTTTTAATAATGACAAACCCAGCACTATGTATTTTCAACAGCAACCAAAAGTCGGCCCAGTGCCCGACAAACAAGCGCTAGAAACACTTGATCAGTATTTTAAATGGCGCCGCACACCAGCCGGTGAAAAGTGGGCTAACCAAGTTCGCTAGTCTGCAGCTATCCAAATAAAAGCCAAATTAATATTTGGCTTTTATTTACATGTCTCCCCTTTAGTAACGCCTCTTTCAGCCGATAAGTATGATTAAATCACATTATAAAGAGCCATGATGCAGATACATAAACCACTGGGACAGCCAATTGCGTCACCATCAGAGTCTACGGTAAAAAGTAACGATACTACTGGCTATCGTTTATCAGAAAAAGAGTTAGACAATATATCAGGCCGGGAAACTAAAGAGAAAGCAGAAAAAGAGGCCAGTTCAGATATGCCCGATCATATCGCTAAAATGATCGAACAGCTGAAAAAAATCAAAGAGCAGGTTGAACAACAAAAAGAGCAACTCGAAAAGTTAAAAGCGCTAGATAACCAGCAAGATGAAGCTGTTAAAGCACAAGTCGAAGCGCAAACTAATATGATTGTATCAATGCAAGCTCAAATGGGTTCGTTAGTTCAAACCATCGCTGAAGCGATGAAAGAAGCTGGTATTACCGACACAGGTGCACTTGTCAGTGCCATGGTGTGATCAACTGAAATCGCGATTAGTTGTTACTATTGTAGTACTGCTCATATTCTATTATTAGCAATCGTGTTTTTAGCTATACTTAAATAAGCGCAATATCAACAATTAGGCATAATTATGAGTTATAAAAACTGGCCAATCGCTAGGCAGATTGGTGCACTCGTATTTCCTTGCTACAGCAATTTTTACTGACAAAAGTAAATCGGCCATTAAAATGCCTTCTGCTACCAGGCGCAATTAGCTTTGCAATTTAATCACCAAAATAATTAGTGATTGTTTAATCGATAGATTTTTAGTTAAAGGAACCGCTTTTTATTTGTAGATACTTTTCGATAGTTTTATCTTTCTTATCTGATGCAAGCACTTCATCTAAAGATTTCTGAATTTTTGTTATCATTTCATCTGATGTTTTTTTATTAGCTATCATGTAATAGCCACCTTCGTTCGACAGTAAATAGGCTTTTTCAATTGCTGACTGATCATAGCCCAGCGTTTTCATTTGATAGGCTAAATCTAATGGATCTCCAGGGATCAGATCTGTCCTTTTTTTAAATAAAGCTTTTAATATTTGTTCTGAATTAACAGTAACATAGTAGTCTATATTTTCTTGAAAGTGATTACGTTTAAGGAATTGCTCAACTGAACCGCCCATCAGCACACTAGTTTTATATTGTTTGATATCTGCGATTTTGTTGATCTGTATATCAGATCGGGAATTTAATTTATACAGATATACCTCTCTGGTGTGCAAAGGGCCAATCCATTTATACATATTTTCGAGCTCAGGAATGCGAGCTACTGTAAAAAGCAAAGTGTTAGGAGTTTGTTGGACAGTGTATAAAGCGCGTTTAAAAGGATAAACTAACAGTTTGTATTTGATGTTCGCTTTTTGCAGCGCGGCTTCTACTAACTCTGTGCTAATACCAACTAGCTTACCACCTTTGTTAAAATTATAAGGTGGCCAGTCGTTCAACAAAATTGTAAGTTCAGGCTCTGGATCCTGAGCATTTGCATTTATATTTGACAATAAACTCAATAATAAAATCATTCTTAATATCATGAGGCTTCCTATTCCTGTGCCTGCTTCTATCTATAAAAAGCGCTATTTTTTAAGTTTATTTTATAATTATCTTTGGCTTTACCTTACATATTAGCAGCCTACGCTAACATTACACTTGGTTCACTGTATCTTACAATTATGGACAATCAAATTGTACCTTTGCTGCGTCACCTTACACTAATTAAATTAGCGACAACAGCTTAAAATACAACCACCTTTTATATTGAGCGAATCGCTTAACTTTGGCAGTTTGTTAAAAAATACTAAATGTACAGGCCGCGAGAGCACTTTATTAATGATGGCAATAACACGACTATTCAAATGTAAGTTCATAAAATTAAAACGCACGCTACATACACATAAAAAAGCCACTATCGAAACAGTGGCTTGGTGAGAGTCGAACGCTTATTTACATTTACTTTGGTTCTCGTAAATGGAAAATTTGGCACTTGTTACCTAAATCAGGTTGTTGTGCAAAATTAGTTTTATCTGCAAGGCCACAATCACTTAAACCCAGTGCTTGCTTTGTATAACGGTTGATCAACATCACCCCGCCACCTTCAACAGGGGTTATACGCCATTGTGCTGTTTTAGTTTCGCACGAAGCCATTTCAACGTTAGCGCCAGGCACTAAAGCATTGTTTGCCACAGCAGCGCAATAATCGCTATCTAGGTCTTGTTTTAGAGCAACGTAGCCTGTGTCTGTTGGCGCAAAGAACCATTGCTGGGCATCGCTGTGAGTAAACGCTTGTTGCTCAACATTAGTACCCGCTTTAACAGCTCCTGCAACGCTCAATGCTTTACCACTTTGTTGGCTCATTACCGCGACACTACCTACAGGCTGTAACTGCCAATCAGCACATGCAGTATCTTTACCTTGTTGTAAAACCGCTTGATTTTGCGCGGCTGAACACCCTGCTACGGCTAATGGTTTTTCAGTGTAACGGTTAGTAATAGTGACATTACCATCAGTGCTTGGTGCTACTTTCCATTGCTGACAGAAGTTATTACGCCACGCTGCAGATTGTATTTTCGCATTATCAGCATCACTGCAATTAGCCAGCTCTAAAAACTTGCTGTCTTCACGGTTCGCTAAACGTACAAAACCATCAGTAGTGGCATCAATCACCCATTGCCCATTAGTGCTTGCACATTGACGTTGCACAGCACGCGCATCTTGAGGATCGGCTGCAATGTCTAAGCATAAACCACTGGTCGCATTAACTAAGTTATAACGCTGACCTTGCACACGAGTTACAAGCGGGCCGTATTCACCTGATGGTGGAGCCACTTCAACACCCGGTGTTACTGGTTTTGCAAAGTTTGGTGTGCCATTATCATGCCAAGTAAATTTTTGCGCACGCAAAGAACGTGTGGCACTACAACCATGCTCTACTGAGTCATTGCCGTGATATACCAGCCAATCTTCACTGCCATCTGGCGAAGTGAAGAAACCATTGTGACCAGGGCCAAATACTTCATCAGTACGTTCAAATACCGGCTCGTCAAACTTCTTCCAGCTGTTTGCATCTAGCGGATCATCACCCACCAACTCTAACATACCTAACTTATAATCTGGCGTGTTACAAAAGCTTGCTGAGTAAGTCATAAAAGTGCGACCGTTATGCTGTAAAATCTCAGCGCCTTCGGTAACTTTACGGCCACTGATCTCCCAATCGAGTTCAGGACGTGTGATCAACGTGTGCGGTGAATTCTTTTTCAATGTCCACGGGTTTTCCATTTCAGCAATAATGTTTAACTGTTGATCTCCTTGCCACTGTGAGTAGATCACATACAGTTTGTCTTTATAGTTTAGGTAGTTACCATCGATATTCCATACATCAGGCATGAGTGCGCCTTTGTATTCATACGGACCCATTGGGTCGTCACCGGCACTTTCTAATACATTAAGATGTTGGTTATCTAAAGTACCATCAGTCCCTGCTGTATACATCATGTACCAACGGTAGCCGTCAGGGCCTTTAACACGATGAAATTCAAACGCCCAAAAGTTACAACAACGCGCAGGATCGGTCGCTGACCATACATTTACTGGGGTTGCATCGGCAAGTCCTGCTAAAGTAGGTGATTTACGCATCACCAATTCAGATGTCCATGTTGTCGTCGTTAGGTAATAGTTACCATCCCAGTACTCAAGCCATGGATCGGCACCATTAGGAAATAATGGATTAGTGAATACGCCATCATCTTGCGTGGGCGCTTTTGCGCTCGCGATTGGTGCTGCATCTTGTGTTTGTTGTGTGTCTGCGCGGGTTGTAGATTCACACCCTGTAAGTGAGCTTAATGACAAAGCGAATAAACCTACAAGGCCTGTTGCTTTAGCAGTACGCTTTAATTTAGTGCGCAAGTGATGTTGTGCATTCATTGTTGTTATCACCCTTAGTTATTATAACAAACCCGCTATTGGGGTTTAATTTTATAGAAAACAGTTTTGAGTTGAGCTGTTGCGCCTCAACCTGTGTTAATTTTTTACCTGCGCTAAGTAGCTGGGCTGAACTGAAGTTACTAAAGCTTAAGTCAATATCTAACGTAATAGCTTTATCCTGCGCATTAATACCTGCAACATACCAGTTGCAGCGAGAACGTCTCGCCATCACCACATGCTTACCTGGGCTGCCTTGCAAGAGCCTTGTTTCATCCCACAGAGTAGGCAGCGATTTCAAATAAGCTTTTACTGGTTCTGAAACTTTCGTCATTTGCTCAGGCGTTGTCACTAAGTGCTGTACCCCAGATGTAAATAAAATCGGCAGCGCGAGCTCAAAGGCATTATTGGTTTTGCGTTCAATATTAGGAATATCACCAAGTACCATAGGTGTAAAATCCATTGGATCAAACACGTTCCGAGTAAACACTAAGGTCGCTGCATGCTGCGCTTCTTTATCGGCAAATGCTTGAAAAAAGCTTATCATCTCAAAGCCTTTTACTGCTTCGGAGGTCATTAGATTAGGATAAGTTCGCTGCAAGCCCCTTGGCAAAGTGGTGCCATGAAAATTGACCATTAACTGATGTGCTGCTGCGTCTTTCAGCATAGCTTCGTAATAGGCCATCACAGATGAACCATCACCCGGGAAGAAGTCGACTTTAATGCCTTTAATTCCCATAGCTTGAAGTTTTGCAAAATGTTTAATGCGATCAGCACGCGTTAGTAATGCACTTTTAGGAGAATAAACCGTGTTATTCCACGCGCCTGATGAGTTATACCAAACCCATAAATCAACATTTTTTTGCTTAGCATAGGCTGCCAACTGCTGCATTTTCTCCCAGCCTATTTTTTGATCCCAATCCGCATCAATCAATACATATTGCCAGTGCATATCTGCTGCATAATCAATGAACTGTTTTTGCACAGGAAAGGTTGTAAAGTCATCCTTTAATAACCCCCAACTCCAAGCAGCAATCCCCGGTTTAACAAAATCAGTGTTAGTTAGCTGGTTTGGTCGGGCTAAGTCAGTCCCTAAAGTAGACTCAGTAACCGTTTGCAACGTGCCAATTACCAATAAACGCCAAGGCGATAACAGCGGCAGTGTATGCTCTGGTAAATAGCCACCATTAGAAGTAACTTCACGCTGATCAGGAAAACGAACCTTAAACTGCCCTTGGCTATTATTGGTTAAATTAGTACCACTGTAATAGTCTTCACCACCAGCTTCTGAGATTAAAATATACTGATCTTGGTGCTTAAATAATGCCGGATACACCCAGCCATTATTGGTTATTGCAGGGGTCGTTAATGCTGTCGCTTGTAAATATTCTTCTTCATAAGAAGGGTTAGTGTTCATCCAGCCAGATTGCGCTTGCGCTTTAGGCTGTAACCACGCAACGGTTTCACTTGGAAAGTTAAAACCCGTTTGTTCACTCATAACGACCCGCGTATCCGAGGACTCCCCATCTAACTCGTAGCGAAAAGCAACCCCATCGTTGCTCACTTGAAAGCGAACATTCAATGTTTCGTGTTGCTGATTAGTCACACTAACAACCGTACTGTTAGCCTGGTAATCAACAAACTGTTGCTTACCAGTAAAAAGCTGGTAGCTGTCATTTACTGTGGGCTGTTTTAAAACTGCGGCTAAGCTCAATCGCTTAGTAAAGTCGGTATTATTAAGCGTGATACCTAATAAAGAAGGCTCAATGACCTTATCGCTACCTGACTGTACTTGATAACTTAGCTGCCCTTGCTCATCTAAATCAACCAATAAAGTTAACTGCTGATCCGGGCTGCGAATGGTCGCAACCTCAGTCGCTTGCGCCGCAGTTGTTATCACTAAGGCTGCAAACAGCAGCCCTATTTGATTAACAACGTGCATTACTTAGTACCAAACTCATACACGATACGAGTTGAGTAAACCTCACCAGGGAGCAGTGTTGTGCTTGGGAATGTTGGCTGATTAGGCGCGTCTGGGAAGTGCTGTGGCTCTAAACAAAAACCACTTCTTAATTTATGCACTAAACCCGAGGCTTGTTTACTGCTGCCATCTAAAAAGTTGCCTGAGTAAAACTGTACCGCTGGCTCTTCTGTATACACAGTCAAGGTACGCCCTGAGCTTGGTTCATACACATTAGCGGCTTCAATCAAATCATGATTAGGCTTGTTTTTAAGCACAAAGTTATGGTCATAACCTTTGCCAAGCTTGAGCTGCTCATCATCGATATTAATGTCTTTGCCAATCGCTTTTGGATTTCTAAAATCAAACGGCGTACCCGCCACTTGCATCAACTCACCCGTTGGGATCAAACCGCCATCCACAGGGGTGATTGCGTTTGAGTTGATTTGCATTTGATGATCAAGAATATCGCCCTTACCCGCTAAGTTAAAATAGCTGTGCTGGGTCATATTGATGATGGTTGGCTTATTTGTTTTTGCCACAAACTGCATATCAAGGGTATTTTTGTTGGTCAATGTATAGGTGACTTGTGTGGTCAGCTCTCCAGGATAACCTTGGTCACCATCAGGGCTCACTAAACTAAGTGTAACACCCGCACTGTTTTCTGTACTAAATGGAGCCATGGTCCAGACTTTTTTATCGAAGCCCTGCACACCACCGTGTAAATGGTTAGCACCATCGTTAGTTGCTAGCTGATAGTCAGTGCCGTTTAAGCTAAATTTACCATTAGCAATACGGTTACCAAATCTGCCAATGATCGCGCCAAAGTAAGTGGTTGCATTAGTGTAATCTTCTAAATTATCCATACCTAAAACAATATTACCCATGT
Organism: Pseudoalteromonas sp. SR41-4; assembly: GCF_014163985.1. NCBI lineage: Bacteria > Pseudomonadati > Pseudomonadota > Gammaproteobacteria > Alteromonadales > Pseudoalteromonadaceae > Pseudoalteromonas > Pseudoalteromonas sp. SR41-4. Next base: position 37,885 of record NZ_JACJEI010000001.1, read on the forward strand.
TGCCATTGCTGTCTGGCGTTTCGATACGGGTAATAATGCCGCCATAATTGATCACATCAACGCTCACGCCATTACTATTGGTTAGGGTAACTTGGTTGATCGGAGTTTGGTCTGCCAGCTTGCCATAAGCGTGCAGTAATGCAGAAGGTGAATTGGTCATATTGTCTCCTTGGTGAGCACACGCGGGGGTTAAAGCAATCCCAAAGGACACTGCTATTGCAAAGATACCGCGAGATAATTTTTTAATCGATGTTGACGACTGATGAACCGCTGTTAGGCGCTGAGTTACACATTGCAATGACATGACAATAACCTTATTATAATTGTATTTATACTTTTATAATACAATACAGTGATCGATTGCAAATTTATTCGCCTAACTTTTTAGTTGTATTTTGCCGTCTTTGACTAAAATGCAGTCCATACCACCAGCCTGAGCTGCTTGATAGCCTATTTGCGTGTCTTCAAACACCACACAATTTTGTGGTTGAATGTTTATTTGTTTGGCTACGCTTAAAAAAGTTTCTGGGTGTGGTTTACCGTGGCGAACATCACTGGCAGTAACTAATGCGTCTATTTTATCGATTAACCCTGTTTGAGTTAGATGCTCAATGGCATGCGCACGGTCCGCGCCAGTACCTACCCCAATAGGCATTTTGCCATGGTAATAGTTTAATACATCGACTGTCTCAGTAATGATTTCTGGCTGATGGTTTAAGCCTAACCAAAATTGGTGTTTTTGCTTGGCAACTTCATCAGGATCATGACTAAGTCCATATTTTTCATTGAGAATATCAACGGTTGCAAGCGTTGGCACGCCACCTAAACCATACATGTAGTCGTAGTCAAACGGATAGCCAAAAGCTTGGCAGGTCAGCTCCCACGCTTGCAAATGTGCGCCCATCGAATCGATTAGCGTACCATCCATATCAAAAATAATGCCTTGGTATTTTGTTAGACTTAGCATTGTTACTCCTAAAATTAAAAGCCCACAATAGCATAAGCCAGCGCTAGGCTGGCTTATGAAAACAACATATTATTGTCTACTTGCGCTATAAAATTATAAGCCGCGCTTTAGCATGTAATACGCTGCATTATGGCGTAGTTCTGTTTTGAAACCACGGATGCTGGTATCAGCATCGATGATCATGGTTTCAACGCCAGCCATTTCAGCAAAATCAACAATCATATCTGTAGTGACCGCTTGGCTGTATGCAGTGTGGTGTGCACCACCAGCATGGATCCACGCAGCAGACGCTACTGAAAGGTTTGGCTTTGGTTCCCACAATGCTGACGCCACTGGTAAGTGTGGTAATTCAGCCGGTGGTGTTACCGTGTCTACTTCGTTAATTAAGATGCGGAAACGGTTACCCATATCAATTGGTGAAACGTTAATTGCCGCACCAGCTTTAGCAGTAAACAATAAACGACCTACATCACATTTCACCCCAATTGTATGAGTGTGAACTTCTAGACGCGGTTTTTTCGCTGCAATTGATGGACACACTTCTAACATGTGAGCACCCAATACTTGGTCAGTATCACCCATGTTATAGGTGTAGTCTTCCATGAATGAACAACCGCCTTCACGGCCTTCACCCATTACTTTCATGATGCGAACCATAGCAGCTGTTTTCCAGTCGCCCTCGCCACCATAGCCGTAACCTTTCGCCATTAAGCGCTGCGTTGCAAGGCCCGGTAAACCTGATAAACCTGATAAATCTTCAAAACAGTTAGTGAATGCTTTAAAGCCACCTTTTTCTAAAAAGCGCTCCATACCAAGCTCTAAACGTGCTTCGTTGCGTAGCATCGATACTTTGTAATCATCTTGCAGCGTTTCATCGCTAATCACATAGTCAGTTTTGTATACTTCAAGCTGGGCATCTACTTCGGCATCAGTGACGGTATCAACAACTTTAACTAGCTCCGCTACGCCAAAGGCATGTACTTCATAACCAAACGTGATTTGTGCTGATACTTTGTTACCTTCAGTAACCGCAACTTGACGCATGTTATCGCCAAAACGTGCCACTTTAAGTGTTTGGCTTTCAGCCCAACCTTTAGCAGCGCGACACCAATCATCAATTTGCTTTTGTACGTCAGCGCGTTGCCAATGACCTGCAACCACTTTACGCTCTTTACGCATCACTGTGCCGATAAAACCAAATTCACGGTCACCGTGGGCACTTTGGTGGGTATTCATGTAGTTCATATCAATATCAGCCCACGGTAGCGCGGCATTGAATTGCGTATGAAGGTGTAACCATGGTTTACGTAACTCGTTTAATCCAGCAATCCACATTTTCGCAGGTGAGAACGTATGCATCCATAATACTAAACCCACACAGTTAGGATCGGTGTTGGCTGCTTGGCACACGGCATGAATTTCTTCAGGCGTTTTCACCGTTGGCTTACACACTAAGTTAACTGGTAAATTAGCTTCGCTATTTAAACCAGCCACAATTGCAGCGCTATTATCTGCAACGGTATTTAACACTTTTGGGCCATATAAATGTTGTGACCCAGTTACAAACCAAACTTCTTTCATTGACGACGGCATATATAAATTCCTCTTGTACTTGTTAGCCACGGTTACTTTGGCCGTAGTAGGCATCTTTACCGTGTTTTCTTAAATAATGTTTATCCATCACAGACTTCTTAAGTGCACCGGCATTTTGATCTAAGGTGCGAGTTAAGTAAGCCATGCGAGCAATTTCTTCTAGCAGCGCCGCGTGATACACAGATTGCGCTGCATCTTTACCCCACGTAAACGGTGCGTGCCCTGCCACAATCACCATAGGTGCTGCTTTTGGGTCGCGGTCTTTATAAGCATCAGTAATTTGAATACCGGTCTCAAGCTCATAATCGCCATTTACTTGCGCATCGGTTAGTTCACGGGTGCAGGTAATGTCACCGTGCACATAATCAGCATGAGTCGTACCAAAGCAAGGAATGCTCTGCTTTGCTTGTGCCCATGCAGTGGCATACGTTGAATGCGTATGGGTAACGCCACCGATCTCATTAAAATGACGATATAAGTGAATATGGGTTTTGGTGTCTGAAGATGGGCGCATGCTGCCCTCAACAATGTTGTTTTCTAAATCAACAATCACCATGTCTTCTGCTTTCATTTGGTCATACGATACACCACTTGGTTTAATCGCAATCACGCCTTTGTCGCGGTCGATTTGCGATACATTACCAAAGGTATAAATCACCAAACCACGACGTTGTAATTCCATATTTGCTTCGAATACTTCGCGCTTTAATTCTGTGTAGCTCATGCTTTTGCTCCATCAACATACTGTGCTAACGCTTGATAGTTAGCATAGAGTTCGTTATAAACCGCAACCCGCTCTGGGTTAGGTAAATACTGATGACATACAGCAGAAGCCATAACTTGCTGAGCATCCGCCACTGTTGCAAATTCACCCGCTGCCACAGCAGCCATAATTGCAGCACCAAGCGCACAGCTTTGCTCGCTTTCAAGTACGTCAATTGGGCAATTCCATACATCAGCACAGGTTTGCATTACGTAATCTGATTTTTTTGAAATGCCGCCAATTACCACTACTGAATCAATCGGTACGCCTTCATTTTGAAAGCGTTCAGTGATCGCACGAGCGCCAAAGGCCGTCGCCTCAACTAATGCTTTAAAGAACTGCGGCGCGTCAGTGCCCATTTTCATGCCCGTCATGGCCATTGCTACGCTTTGATCTGCATCAGGTGTGCGACGACCGTTGACCCAGTCAAGTGCTGTTACATCAGTATTTTTAACCGGTAACGCACTGGCAGCTTTTGATAAATCAACTAAAATTGAGTCTTCAATTTTATTGATCAAGCTTTGTTCAACGTCGTTTAAATTTGCTAACTGGCGAGTTGGCCACAGCATTAGGTTTTTAAACCATGCGTATAAATCGCCAAACGCAGATTGCCCCGCTTCAAGGCCAATCATGCCTGGGATCACTGAGCCATCTACTTGACCACAGATACCTTTAACACAGGTATCGCCAAGTTGCTGTTTTGAAGTAACAGTAATATCACAAGTTGAAGTACCCATTACTTTAGTTAAAACACCTGGACGCACATTGGCAGCAACTGCCCCCATGTGACAGTCAAACGCACCGTAACCTACAACTACATTCTGTGATAAACCAAGTTTATCAGCCCATTGCGCTGTTAATTTACCAGCGACTTGGTCACTTGGTTGGGTTGCTGCATTAAGCGTATCAACCACACCATCTAATAATGGGTCAATATTGCTGAAGAAACTATTCGGTGGGAAACCACCCCATTGCTCATTCCACATTTGTTTGTGGCCCGTTGCACAGCGTCCCAGTGTTAATACTTCTGGGTGAGTGGTGCCACACATCAATGCCGTCATCCAATCACAATGCTCAACCCACGAGTAAGTTGCCGCTTTTACAGCCGCATCATCTCTAAAAATATGTAATGCTTTAGCCCAGTACCATTCTGATGAATAGATGCCGCCCATGTGTGAAAGATAATTAACCTCGTTATTGGTCGCGGCTTTGGTGATCTCATTCGCTTCTTTAATCGACGTATGGTCTTTCCAAAGAATGAACATCGCATTAGGGTTTTCAGCAAATTCTTCAGTCAGCGCTAAAGGCGTACCTTGGTTATTAATCGCCACTGGCGTTGAGCCTGTGGTATCAAAGCTCATACCTATTACTTTATCCGCAGTTCCCGCAGGTACTTGTTGCCATAGACCATTGACGACCTCAATCAAGCTGTCGATGTAGTCTTGTGGATGCTGGCGAAATTGATCTTTACTTGGATCGCAATATAAACCTTGCGCCCAACGCGGATAATTCACTAAATGGCTAGCCAGCTCTTTACCTGTGGTTACATCAACAAGCAGTGCTCTTACTGAATCAGAGCCATAATCTAAGCCCAATGTATAACGAGACATAAATACCTTTCACTAATTGGATACTAACAATGTTAGTCATTACCGTTATTTGTATGATAATATCAATAATGACGGGTTGTAAAGGTATTATAAAAATATTATTAACAGATTTATTCTGAAATATTCGTGACACCTGTGCCCTTTAAACTAATGTTTTGCACTAATAAAGGGCTTAAACCATGTCATAAGCAATGCTAAAAGCCGTTAATTTATTTTGTATGATGAAAATAGGATGTCTATGTCTAGCCAATTAGAACAATTAAAAACCATGACCACTGTGGTTGCTGATACAGGTGATTTTGAAGCGATCGATCAATATAAGCCGCAAGATGCCACTACCAATCCATCGTTATTGCTCAATGCGATTAAAATTGAAAAATACCGCCCACTGGCTGTTGAAGCCGTTGCTTGGGCTAAGCAACAAACAAGTGACAATGCACAGGTGATCAGCAAAGCTGCTGACAAACTGTCGGTACTAATTGGTGCAAATTTAATGGCTCAAGTGCCAGGGTTAGTGTCTACCGAAGTAGATGCGCGCTTATCGTTTGACACTCAAGCAACTATTGATAAAGCCCTTGAGCTTGTTGCGCTCTATAAAGAGCAAGATATTGATACCTCGCGCGTACTGATCAAAGTGGCGTCTACATGGGAAGGTATTCAAGCAGCAAAAGTACTCGAGCAACAAGGTATTCGCTGTAACCTAACGTTGGTGTTTGCATTTGCTCAAGCTCGTGCGTGTGCTGAAGCAGGTGCTTATTTAATCTCGCCTTTTGTTGGTCGTATTCTTGATTGGTATAAAGCAAACCAAACTGATAGCGATTTTAGCGGCGCTAATGATCCAGGCGTACAGTCTGTTGCACATATTTATAACTTCTTCAAAAAGCACGATTATAAAACCATCGTTATGGGTGCAAGCTTTAGAAACATCAGCGAAATCCAATTACTGGCAGGTTGTGATAGATTAACTATCAGCCCAGGGCTGCTATCAGAACTTGCCGCAACAGATGCCCCATTAGCGCGTCAACTAGCTCCTACCACTGAAACAGTTGCCCCGCCAACGCCTATGACTGAGCAAGCATTTCGCTGGGAAATGAATCAAGATGCCATGGCTACAGAAAAACTAAGCCAAGGTATTCGCCAATTTGCAATTGACCAAGAAAAACTAGAAGCCATTCTAGCTGAGCTGATCTAAGCTTCAGTCGTTATATAAAATCAATTCTGCAAATAAAAAAGCCCGCTGATTTAATTAAATCAGCGGGCTTTTTGTTCAGGTAAATTTTTAACCCAAGTTCAAAACAATTAAGCGTCTAGTAACGCATTAGCCTTAGCAACAAGGTTACTCACAGTAAAGCCAAAGTATTCAAGTAGAACTGGTCCTGGCGCTGACTCACCAAAGGTAGTCATACCTAGTACATCGCCATCTTGGCCAACATATTTATACCAAAAATCGCTATGCGCAGCTTCTACCGCAATTTTAGCAATACCAACAGGTAATACACTCTGGCGATAGGCTTTATCTTGCAAGTCAAACTGATTGGTACATGGCATAGATACAACACGAACCTGTTTACCCTGTGCGGTTAGAGCAGCTGCTGCATTTACCGCTAACTCAACTTCAGAACCAGTAGCAATAATGATCAGCTCAGGTGTGTGCTCGCTATCAACTAAGATATAGCCACCTTTAGCAACATTCGCTAGTTGCTCTTTAGTGCGCGGCATTGCTTTAGTGCCTTGGCGGCTAAAGATCAATGCACTTGGGCCAGCTTCTTTGATTAAAGCCTGACTCCATGCAACCGCTGTTTCAACTTCATCACATGGGCGCCAAGTCGACATATTTGGCGTCATACGCAAATTAGCAGTTTGTTCAATTGGCTGATGGGTCGGGCCATCTTCACCTTGACCAATTGAATCATGGGTATACACAAAAATACTGTGTGCTTTCATTAATGCCGCCATACGCACAGCATTACGCGCGTATTCCATAAACATTAAGAAAGTTGCACCAAATGGGATAAAGCCGCCATGCAGCGCAATACCATTCATTATCGCGCTCATGCCAAACTCGCGTACGCCATAAAATACATAGTTACCGGCAGCATCATCTTGCAAGCCTTTCGCGTCAGGCCATAAAGTTAAGTTGGAACCGGCTAAATCAGCGGAGCCTCCCATAAGTTCAGGCAAATGCTCAGCAAAGAAGGTAATGGCATTTTGTGATGATTTACGGGTTGCGATGTTTTGCATATCTTCTTGGCACTTGGCAATGTACTGATCAGCAATTTCTGCAAAGTTGCTCGGTAATGATTTAGCCGTTACACGGCGGTTAAATTCTTTACTCAGCTCTGGGTGTGCTTTGCTGTAAGCGGCAAAGGTTTGTTGCCATGCGCTTTCTAAATCTTGGCCTTTGGCTTGGCCATTCCACTCATTGTATACATCTTGAGGAATTTCAAACGCTGGATGTGGCCAATTTAGTTGCTCACGAACCGCTGCAATTTCATCATTACCCAGTGGTGAACCGTGACAATCATGACTACCCGATTTATTGGGCGAACCAAAACCAATCACCGTTTTACAACAGATAAGCGTTGGCTGATCTGGGTTAGCTTGCGCAGCTTCAATAGCACTGGCAATCGCGGCCATATCGTGACCATCAACGCCACTAATAACCTGCCAACCGTATGATTCAAAGCGTTTTGGGGTATCGTCAGTAAACCAGCCTTCTACTTCGCCATCAATTGAGATGCCATTGTCATCCCAAAAAGCGATGAGTTTACCTAACTTTAATGTACCTGCTAATGAACATGCTTCATGAGAGATACCTTCCATCAAACAACCATCACCTAAAAAGCAGTAAGTGAAGTGATCTACAATATCAAAGTGTGGTTTATTAAATTGTCCAGCTAAGGTTTTTTCAGCAATTGCCATACCAACAGCATTGGCAATACCAGCACCAAGTGGCCCTGTAGTTGTTTCAACCCCCGGTGTATAACCATACTCTGGGTGACCCGGCGTTTTAGAATGCAGTTGGCGAAACTGTTTAATGTCTTCAATACTGACATCATAACCACTTAAATGTAGTAATGCGTACTGCAACATAGAGCCATGGCCGTTTGACAACACAAAACGGTCGCGGTTAGGCCAATCAGGATTTAATGGATTGTGGCGGTGAAAGTTTTGCCAAAGAACAGCAGCAATATCGGCCATCCCCATTGGTGCACCTGGGTGACCTGAATTAGCTTTTTGAACGGCATCGACAGCAAGCATGCGAATTGCATTTGCAGATTGAGAACTGGGAAGAGTCATCTGTTACTATTTCCTGTTAATATTATATTATAAATAATATCTCAAAATGTAATATAAATAGCAATCAGAAATCGCCCGAACTCGCTAAAAACAGCTAATCAGGCTTCCAATATGCAGAGCGCCTAGGGTCTGTGCACCTTTGCGGATTAATATTTGTTCAAACTAGGGGCAATTTAATCGCGGCGCGAGGTTTGTAACCTAGTGGGCTAAGTAAAAGCCGAGCAACAAAGAGTTAATTGCCCCTGGGCAGAACCCTTCGGGCAGCGCCTGTTTGGCATTGATGCTGCGTTATCGCCTATTTATGGGGAATAACCACACCACATAGGCTCTGCCTTGCCTAAATACCAAACAGACTGCTGCAAATTCAACCTTGAAAGGTCAACAGACCCTAGTCATTTACCTAGAACTTAACGATTTTTTGCACAAAAAACAGACAATGAGGGTAAATGAGAAACCATGAAATAATTTGTAGCTCATGCTTAGCACGTTAAGCATATCGTCGCCGTAACATCAGTGGTGTGGCTTGTAGAAGAGCGCTTTAGCGCCGAATAGTGATCAAAAAAATCGTTTCACTGCCTCGCCACCTAAGCTGCCTGTGTCGTAGGCGCTAAGCTTGCTGGCGCACAAATATACAACACCATTTTCAATATTATCAATCGTAGGCGCTAAGCTTGCTGGCGCACAAATATACAACACCATTTTCAATATTATCCACCGTAGGCGCTAAGCTTGCTGGGGCACAAATATACAACACTATTTTCAATATTATCCACCGTAGGCGCTAAGCTTGCTGGCGCGACAATACACAATACTTCAAATTAACATCGGCGTTTGAATCCGTCCATGGAGCTTGGTCACATCGGTCATTGCCTAAATGGATTTAGGTGCTTAGATTTTGTCGGGAACAAAAATCTGCCATGACCTCACTTCTTCGCGCTGCACTCTTTATTAGATATGTCGTTTCGGTCCCTCGTCACCTAAGCTGCCTGTGCGGCAGTGAACGTGATAATGGCGCAGAGCTGCAAATTATGAAATTTCTAAACTGCCTGTGCGGCAGTGAACCAGATGATTTTTATAAAGGATCATTGCTATGATTTCTAAGCTGCCTGTGCGGCAGTGAACTGTTGTTAAATTAACATCGGCGTTTGAATCCGTCCATGGAGCTTGGTCACATCGGTCATCCATGACCTCACTTCTTCGCGCTGCGAAACTTCGTTTCGGTCACTCATCACCTAAGCTGCCTGTGCGGCAGTAAACTATAGAATATCAGCATAAAAATAAGTTACAACAAGCCATTAGGTTAAATATTACTATTTTACCTTATCAAAAACGATATGTTATAACCCATTGTTTTTATGGAAAATTTTAAAGAGAAAAAATAAAGGGTTAAAACCAAGGTATCGTGGCAACTTTACTTAATCCATAAGAATCAAACTTACCATCAATAGGTTTATCTTTTAAATCACTAAACGCAAAGAATTTGCGATGCACTTGTTCTGTTGAACCGCTGAACAAATCTAGATAAGGATTATCAGCAGCACAAAGTACATATTTACATTGTTTGAAAAAATGTGTACGTTGTTTTGGGCTAAACGTGGCGCGGGTTTTATCATTACATAGAGGTGAGTTTAACCATCTAAGGTATTCACTTTGAGTTTGCTAATCTTAAATTAACTGAGATGCTCACAAACAGACTTCCTTTTCTGCCTGAACGATTTGCCTTAAATCAAAAATTAAACATGCTTTCTGTGTGCATCTTCAAAAAACATGACCATAATATGCAATCGTAATTAACTTACCCACATACTTTGTCACGATTTTTCACTAGCTGGGCTTACAGCTCAATGGTAATGTAGGGTTAGTCACGTTTATAAGTATATAAATTAAATATGTGACACGCCATATTGGCCACTATTAAAGGAGAGTATCTATGGACCCGATCACGCAAGTTCTCAACATGTTATTCACTGTTGAGGCGTTTTTACTCATTTTTGTTTTAGTACTGCTAAAAAGCAGTGTTAAATTTGTGCCACAAAACCGTGCGTGGCTCATTGAACGTTTTGGTAAGTATCAATCAACTAAAGAAGCAGGCCTAAACTTTATTGTGCCGTTTGTTGATCGTATTGCCGCTGATCGTAGCTTAAAAGAGCAAGCTCAAGATGTGCCGTCGCAATCTGCCATTACCAAAGATAATATTTCATTGATTGTTGATGGTGTATTGTATTTCCGTGTTATGGACCCATACAAAGCCACTTATGGTGTTGATGATTATGTGTTTGCCGTTACGCAATTATCGCAAACAACGATGCGTTCAGAGCTTGGTAAAATGGAGCTGGATAAAACCTTTGAAGAACGTGATGTACTAAATACTAATATTGTTGCGGCAATTAACCAAGCCGCAGATCCTTGGGGTATTCAAGTATTACGTTATGAAATTAAAGATATTGTGCCACCGCAATCAGTAATGGAAGCGATGGAAGCCCAAATGAAAGCGGAACGTGTTAAACGTGCACAAATTTTAGAATCAGAAGGTGATCGTCAAGCTAATATCAATGTCGCTGAAGGTAAAAAACAAGCGCAGGTACTAGCCGCTGAGGCAGAAAAAGCCGAGCAAATCCTGCGTGCTGAAGGTGAAGCTAAAGCCATTATTGCGGTAGCCGAAGCACAAGCTGATGCACTACGTAAAGTAGGTGAAGCAGCTGATACTGAGCAAGGTCAAAAAGCCATTCAATTAGACCTCGCCTCAAAAGCAATTGCCGCGAAACAAGCCATTGCTAAGGAATCGTCAGTTGTTTTATTACCCGATAATGGCACCGATGCCAGCTCTATGGTAGCGCAAGCGATGTCGATTATTAATACCTTAAATACCAAACAAAAAGGTTAAGCTGTAAAGGAGCAAACTATGGAGTTCATTACCAATAATTTAGCCCAAACACTGATGATCTTAGGTGTACTGGCACTGATAATTGAAGTGGCAGTGCTGGGAATGTCGACCTTTATATTGTTGTTTTTGGGTATATCATTATTTGCAACTGGATTAATGATGAACTTCGCGCTGTTAGAAGACTCATTAACCACCGCACTTTGGAGTAACACCTTGATCACCGCCGCATGCGCTGTTTTACTATGGAAACCGCTAAAACGCATGCAAGATAATGTTGATAATAAAGAAGTGACAAGTGACTTTGCAGAGCTTGATTTTGTGCTCACTAGCGATGTTGATGAGTTAGGTGTTAGTACCTACTCGTATTCCGGAGTGAGCTGGAAACTAAAAAGCCAGCAACCACTAAGTGCTGGCACCCATGTAAAAGTGGTAAAAAAAGAAGTCGGTGTTATGTGGGTTGCAGCAATTTAACCTAGATGTGGGTATAACACTCTGAATATGCTGTATGATTTTACCATAAAGCCAGCCAAGTAGTTTTTTATCGAATTACTTGGCTTTTTTGTAACAAAAAATATTCGCTAAACCCGCACAACTCTTAGCTAAAACGCAATAAATGAAATATAAAACCACGCAATTGTTAACTGATGATGATTTAATTAGCCTTTAAATGTTAAAACAATTAAAGGCTGCAAATAGACGTATATTTAACTACTAGATTTGGACTTGTGTCTCGCTATAAAACTCGCTAGTTTAACCAATCAGATAATAATAAAAACAAAAGTAACTGTATGATCAGGGTCGAAAATCTTTGCCGTACTTATGGTGCAGGCGAAACGCAAGTCATTGCATTAAGTAATGTTTCATTACATATTAAAGAAGGTGAGTTTGTCGCCGTGATGGGCGCTTCCGGTTCAGGGAAGTCGACTTTAATGAATATCCTTGGGTGTCTCGATACACCAACCTCAGGCAGTTATTTGCTCTCTGGTGAAAGTATTAAAGAAATAGATGACGAAAGTTTGTCAGCTATCCGCAATAAAAAAATTGGCTTTATATTTCAAACCTTTCACTTATTAACTCGCCTTAGTGCTCAAGAAAATGTGGCTTTGCCACTGCGTTATACTGACACCCCAAAACAGCAAGCCAGTGAGCGCGCTATGGCGATGCTGGATAAGGTTGGCTTACAAAATCGCGCACACCATAAACCATTTGAAATGTCCGGTGGTCAGCGGCAACGAGTTGCTATTGCCAGAGCACTAGTAAATGAGCCAAAAGTCATTTTTGCTGATGAACCAACGGGTAACCTCGATAGTAAAACGTCTCATGAAATTATGCAGTTGCTTTGCTCACTCCACCAACAAGGACATACTTTGGTCATGGTAACCCATGAAGAAGATATTGCTGCTTATGCTAAGCGAATTATTCGGATGAAAGATGGCATAGTCATAGAGGATAGCGGATGTTAAAAAGTCAATGTTTCAAAGCCTGTTTAGGATTATTACTTTACAGCTTAGCTTTCTCAAGCAATGCGCAAAGTTTGTTACTCAGCGGTGAGCTAAAAGCCAGCGATAAGCAAATTTTTTATGCTCCAAAATCAGACAATTGGCGAGTACAAGTGCAATGGATGATGAAAGAAGGCGAAATAGCGCAACAAGATGATGTTGTTGTGGTGTTTGATAGCGGCTCAATTGCCACTGAAATTGAACAAGATGAAGTAAGTTTGGAGGCCGCCGAAGAAGAGCTGCTTAGGATCACCACTAGCAATCAAGAAAAACAAATAGAAGCTGAGTTTAACTTTAAGCGCACTGAGCTTTTACTAGCGCGTGCCCGTATTGATGCTGCTATTCCACACGCTAACTTAAGTACCTATGATTATCAAAAAAATCAGCTCGAACTTGAAAAAGCCCTGATCAATAAACAAAAATCATCCGAAGAACTCAGCCAAGTTAAAACTGAAAATACCGTTGCGCGCAATAAGCAGCTACTGACTATTGAACAACTAAAAACAGACCTTGCATACAATAAAACGCAACTGGCAAGTATGAGCATTAAGGCACAGCGTACAGGGCCCGTTTTATATGCAAACCACCCGTGGAATGGCGAAAAAGCATTTGTTGGTATGACAGCCCAACCAGGCTGGAAAATTGTCGAAATACCGGCCATGAGTGAACTCTACATTGAAGCCTGGGTACACGAAATTGATTATCAACATTTACAACTTGGCCAACAAGCGCAATTGTTATTTGACGCCTATTTACAACAGCCGCTCAATGCGACTTTAAGCGAAATTTCAACTCAGCCAGAAGAACGCCTTCAGTGGGGCAAAGATGCCTACTTTAGAACTCGCTTTAACTTTAACGCTCAGAATTTAAAACTGTTACCGGGCATGAGTGCAAAATTAACAATCGGAGAAGACTCTGATGAATCATAACGTTTTATGCATAATATTGAGTATGTTGCTATTAACTGCATGTAATGACGATGAGCAACAACATTATCTAGTGAAAAAGAGTGATATTGCTATCACGGTTAATGCCAATGGCGAACTAGAGTCATCAACCAGTGCGATCATTGCCCCGCCGTCAGTTGCCCGTATGTGGCAATACCAAATTAAGACTATGCTAGCGGAGAACACCCAAGTTAAAAAAGGCCAAGTGGTGGTATCGTTTGACGACAAACAAGTTCGCGATAAGCTAATCGACAAACAATCTTCATTAGAGCGAGCAAAAAAACAACTCGAAAATGCGCAAAATAAAGAGCTTATCAAAGAGCAAGAACTGACCCTCAGCGTTGCCGAAATGAAAATGAACTACGATAAAGCTAAACGCAAAGCAGAGATTGTTGATCAATCTCGTTCTGAAGTTGAACGTAAAAAGTCACAAATTGATTTTACTATTGCAAACAACGATCTAACGCTTGCTAAAAGTAAGCAAACGTTTCAGCAACAGAGCAAAGAACTAAACTTAAAAATGGTGCAAAGCAAAGTTGCACGGCTGCAAAGTGAGGTAGACGGGTATTTACAAGATATTGAACGTCTTAAGGTAAAAGCCCCAATTGATGGGCTGGTAATTTATAAAACCAATTATGAAGGTGAAAAGTCATCCATTGGTGAAAGTGTGCAATTTGGTCAGCCTGTTATTGAGCTTGCTGTACTTAAAAATATGCAAGTAAAAGCACAAATCGATGAACCCGACAGCGGTAAAATTGCCCCAGGGCAAACCGTTAAAATAACCATTGATGGCAGTAGCGAACTAGTTGTGTCAGGGAAAATAAAGAGTTTGGGTCGTGTATTTAGAGAAAAGTCATATCAAGATAAGCGTCGGATTGTGGATGCCATTGTTAGTATTGATAATATTGACACCAGTGTTATTCGCCCAGGACTTACTGCGCGCTTAGAGATCACCACCGCTCGCCTACCTCAAGTATTAAGTATTCCTTTAACCAGTTTGCAATATGATCAACAAGGTCCCTATGTTACAACCACTGAAAATAACAAACAATTTATAGAGATAAGTCACTTTACCGATAATCTCGCCGTAGTTAAAAGCGGCCTACAACTAGGCGACGAGGTAAAATTATGAAAACGAGCTTTGCACTTAGCTTAATCGTTACGGCTTTATTTATCAGCGGTTGTTCAGAAGAACATGAAATTCAAAACGCGCTCACTTATACGGTTAGTGAACACAGTTTTAAAACTGAGGTTGAAGCCAAAGGGCATTTGATAGCAGCAAATGAAACCCTAATTGTTGCGCCAGCATCAAGCCGTGGGCCACAAACTTTAGCGTGGTTAATGCCAGAATATAGCCAAGTTAAAAAAGGTCAGGTCATTGCTCGTTTTGATGGCGAACAAATGCGTCGGCAAAGCCAAAAGAACACCAACCAAGCGGCTTTAGCTGCGCAAGATTTAGCACAAAAATCAGGAGAAATAGATAAAGATAAGACTATTTTAGAGCACGATATTGTATTGGTTAATGAAGAAAAGCAATTTGCCGAAGATTACTCAATTGAAGATGAACGCATTCGCTCTAAATTAGATATTTTAGAGTCACAACAAAATGTTGAGTTTTTAAATGCAAAACATAACTACTACGACTGGCAAACTGGCCGTTTTGAGCAAAGTGCCACCGGAGAGTTGATGTTATTAAAAATGAAAGAAGACCAATACAAACAAAAATTAGCAACGTTGAACACTAACCTATCATTGCTTGAGATCATCGCCCCTCACGATGGCTTATTAACCCATAGTACTAATTGGCGCGGCGAAAAACCGCGAGCGGGTGAATCCTTATGGCCTGGTCAAAAAATAGCAGCACTGCCTGATGTTAGCCAAATGCAGTTGATGTTATATGTGTCTGAACGTGAAGCAATCGATTTATCCGTAGGTCAGTCACTTACATTCAAACTTATTGCATTGCCTGAGCAGCAATTTAGCGGCGAGTTAATCGCGGTATCGCCGTTTCCTAAATCAATAAAACGCGGCGATCCACAAAAATTTTACGAGCTAAAAGCAACGATAAATCAGCAAAATAACGCTTTACACCCGGGTTTAAAACTCAATGCGACTATTTTAGTGACACCGCAAAGTGAGCGTTTAGTGGTACCCAAACAAAGTGTTTTTACCGAACAAAATGCGCATTATGTTTATGTTGAAGAAGCTGGCGAATTTGTCAAAAAGACCGTTTTATTAGGCAAACATAACCTTAGTCATGTAGAGATCCTCGCAGGTTTAGCTGCTAATGATGTGATCTCACTCATTGATATAAAGGACATCTGATGAAATATTTAACTTTATTTATCGACACCGCCTTAGAGCTTGCACAGCATAAGTTACGTACTTTACTGACTTTATTAGGGATGATATTTGGTGTCGGTGCCGTCATTGCTATGCTCAATATTGGTGAAGGTGCTGAACGTGAAGCCATGAAAATGATTGACTCTATGGGGTTATATAATTTGATTGTTAATGGCAAAGAGTTCGATGAAAAAGAACTCAAAGAGCAACGTAAGCACTCGGCCGGTTTAAGCCTGCGTGATGCCCAAGTTGCCCACGACTCGCTGCCTTTTGTTACCGATTTTGCCGCACAAAAAACCATCGAGACGTATCATATTTTTAGCCAATACAATAACAGCGACGCCAATGCCGTAGGTGTAAGCGCTAATTATTTTCAGCTGTCACATTTTCAACTATTTGCTGGGCGTATATTAAATAAAAACGATCAACAACGGTTTGCTCAAGTGGCAATGCTTGGCGCAAATACTGCCAAGCAACTATTTCCGTTAGGTGACGCACTCGGTCAACAAATAAAAATTAACCACTTATGGTTTAAAGTAGTCGGTATTTTACAAGCGCCTTATTTAAAGAAAAAAGAATTTCAAGGAGTCAAACTTGGTAACGAACAAAACCAAGTATTTATTCCACTTAGTACTGCATTACACCGCTTTGAAAGTGGCTTACTTGATAGTGAAGTCAGCAGCTTGAAACTAGCCATTGATAAATCGGTTGATCCAATTGTTGCCGCACAAGCACTGGAACATTTACTGCAAAATCGCCACAGTGATATTGATGATTTTGAATTAGTTATTCCTGCCGCGTTATTAGCCCAGCAAAAACAAACCCAGCAAATATTTAATATTGTGATGTCCTGCGTGGCAGGCATTTCACTCTTGGTTGGCGGTATCGGTATTATGAATATCATGTTGGCGACGGTGCTTGAACGCACTAAAGAAATTGGCTTACTGCGTGCTATTGGTGCAACACAAAAAGACATTCGGATACAATTTATTGCCGAGAGCTTTACCATTTCTATTTTAGGTGGCTTACTGGGTGTGGTATTTGGTATTGGCTTGTCTGAAATTATCTCTATGTATTCGCAGTGGGCGGTATCGTGGTCAATGACCGCCATCGTGCTATCGTTTAGTATTTGTGCGTTAGTCGGCCTTATTTTTGGTGTATACCCCGCGATCAAAGCGTCACAGCTTGATCCTATTGAAGCACTGCAAAGTGATTAACTCGAATGTTAGTAGTTAAAGGAGAAAATTTGGTGAGCAACAACAAACACACCCTTGTTGTAGAAGGTGGTGCAATGCGCGGCATATTTGCCACCGGCGTACTTGATGCGTTCTTAGGGGCACAACACCAACCATTTAATCGCTGCTTTGGTGTTTCTGCTGGGGCAACGAATATTGCGGCTTATTTATGCCAACAAGCTAAACGTAATCATAAAGTGATCACTGATTATTCATGCCGACCCGAGTTTATTAATTTAGCGCGCTTTATCCGTGGTGGGCATTTATTTGACTTAGATTGGTTATGGCAAACCACCATGGCTGATATTCGTTTAGATCTTGGCACATTTGCAACACAGAACTGTGAATTTTATATTGTCGCTACCGATATAGACACAGCATCAGCGCAGTATTTAAAAGCGACAGCAGAGCAAATGGAGCAGCAGTTAAAAGCCTCCTGTGCGATTCCTATTGCTTATCGAGATTACCCAGTCATAGATGGTATTGCCATGACCGATGGCGGTGTGGCTGATTCAATTCCGATCCGAAAAGCCTATCAAATGGGGGCTGAAGAAATCACGGTAGTTTTATCACAACCACTTGGATATCGTAAAAAAACCAGTAAGGCCCCATGGTTTACACGCCGCATTTATAAAAACCACCCGGCACTTGCCAGTGCATCTTTAGCTCGTGCTGATAACTATAATGCCAGTATTGCGTTTATTCATAATCCACCTGCAGACTGTAAAATAAATATCATCGCACCACCTGCTGACTTTAACGTTGGCCGCACCACTAAAAACTATCAAAAGCTCAGCGATGGTTACCAAATGGGGATTGTAGCTGCACAGCAACATTTGCAAAGCATACAGCTATAGAACAATGATTTTATTTATAAAAAAGTGTGTGGCAGCTTATTGTTTTTGCTGATGTTGTCACAAAACTGCGCGAACCAAACCTTGTGAAAACGAATAAATTTAGACTGTACCTTGTCATTCGTACTCTATTAATAACAAGGTACAATCATTACAGTGTTATATTTTAAACTCATTTACTTGTTGTTGTAACATACTTGCGAGTAACGCCAACTCCTGTGATGCTTGTGCGTTTTGCTGTGAACTTTCACTCACTGATGCAATACTAGAACTAAACTCGTTGATGTTACTACTTAATTCATTGGCCACCATTTTTTGCTCTTCAGTGGCTGTTGACACTTGCGTGTTCATATCGGCAATTTCGGTTACCTCTTGATTTATTTCAGTTAAAACTTGTGATGAATATTCTGCATGATCAACACTTTCTTGTGCACTACTTTCAGCGTTGCCCATAGCAACAACAGCTTGTTGAGCCATACCTTGTAGCTTGCTGATCATTTCATTAATGCTCGCTGTGGCTTTTTGGGTATTATGAGCAAGCTGCCTTACTTCATCGGCAACAACAGCAAAACCACGACCAGAATCCCCTGCTCTTGCGGCTTCAATCGCAGCATTTAAAGCTAGTAAGTTAGTTTGCTCTGCAACGCCTTGGATCATCATTACAACCTGATTTATATCATTTGTTTGTGTATTAAGATCGTTTATTAATTGTGTATTTGTATTTACTAACTTAGATAACGTTTGGATTGAGCTAATATTATCAGCAACGGCTTGCTGCCCTTGTTGTGCTTTACTATCTGCATTAGTGGCTTTTTCTGATGTGGCCATCGCATTTTGTGCCACTTGTTCAATCGCACTACTCATTTGCGTAATGGCTGTCGCAATCATTGTAGACTGTTGCTCTTGCTCTGTGGCTGTTGAGGCCACTTGCTCACTAATTGAGTTCATTTCTTCTGCCGCAGAAGATAAAGTTAACGTCGCCCCAGATACATCGGTTACTAAAGTATGTATACGTGACAACATATTATTAAAGTTTCGCGCAGTATCTGCAATTTCATCTTCACCAAGTACATTGGCTCGTATTCGCAAGTCAGCATTATTTGCAATTTGCGTAATGGTATCGCGCAGCGCCATCAATGGATTTTGAATTGAACGATAAATAAAATAAGCAATGACTAACAGCAAAAAAATCAACAGTGCTACTGATAATTTCATCACTAGACTTACTAACGCAAAGTTTTCGTCGGCTTGTTTTTTAAAGTGATTCGCTTCGTTTAATTGCAGCTCTATTAAAGCTTGATAGCTCGCACTTAACGGATCGAATACATCATATAGATCAGTAACAAACTGCTGTTGAGAGAGTGACTGGAAATCCCCATTGCGTATTTTATTCAACAAATTTTTGAGGTGCGCTTGAACTGGCTTAAGTTTTTGTTCAACAGTATTTACTAAGCTTTTTTCTTCACTGGTTAAGTCTGTACTAAGGTAAGTATTCCATTCTTTATCGGCTGTATTTTGAGACTGCTGTACTGCCGCTAATAAATCATTTTGGCTTATAGTCCCAGCTCTAAATTTATGAAGTAAATCAACAATATTAACTGCGTAGTTATCTGACACTGTTTTTATCTGTTTCAATGGTACGACACGGTTTTCATATAAACTGTCAATTCCTTTGACTAACCCTCCCATAGTACTAATTGAAAATATGGCAGTAATCGTAAATATTACAACAGGTAAAAGAGCGAGTACGATTAAACGGGAACGGACCAAATAATTATTTAACATAGTATTCCAAAGCTACATCTTTAATATTTACAAGTATAATACGTAATTCAAAAGCCTCTACGTTTTTATAATATTTTTTGCAACAATAAGGTATTATAATTTTGCTATACTAGAGTCATAAAATTTTAAGTTATAGCTCAATGATGAAATTGTATAATTTTGGCGTGCTCTGGTTATTGTTATTGCCTTTGGCGTTTACTAGCTTTGTACACGCAAATGAAGCAATCGTTAATCTTCATTTAGCCAGCCCCAGCACAACAGATACCCCTCGTAATCACTATATTCATGCGCTGTTAACGCTCGCCTTTGCTGAGCAAGGAAAACAGGTTAATTTTATATACTCCATTAGACCAATGAATAAAAAACGCGTGGTGGAAGAGTTGTCAAAAGCAAGCAGTATTAATTTAGCTTGGCTATCGCTCCCTGCTAATAGCTACCCAGATTTACATCATACCTCATTGTCAATTTACCAAGGTTTACACGGCAAGCGATTACTAATAATTAATAAAAATCAACAACCGCGCTTTGCTGAAATATCAACTTCAGCACAGCTGAAGCCTTTAATAGCATTACAAAAGCAGAGTTGGTCTGATTATGATGTACTTATCCGCAATGGCTTCACTGTTAATGGTGAGCTAGATTATAAAGGCATGACTAGAGCACTCGAGACAGGTTTGGCAGATTATTTTCCTCGCTCGGTATCAGCTATTGCCGCTGAGGTGACTAAACTGCAGCATCAAAACTTAATGATTGAACCAACGATCATGTTGCAATACCCGAGTCATTATTATTTTTACACTCATAAACAAAACGATGCTTTACTAATGGAGTTAGAGGCAGGGTTACTAAAACTTCAACAAAACGGTAAGTTTGAGCAGCTTTATCAACAATTTTTTGGTGAAAAACAACGAGATCTCGCATTATCATCGAGAAAAGTTTTTCACCTAAATTAGCGACACCATAGCTCACATTACTTATTGCGAGCTAACAACTAAGTCAGTTCACAATAGGGTCAAGCACCCTAATAAAGTAAATACTTAAATGAAGATTGAACTCGCCCAATCCGATTTTGTAAGCTAGCTTATAACTATAGATGAAGGCATCCGCTTGTTTTGCCCAATATACTGAATACTCTCATGGATAAGGTCTTATTATGATGCGTAAATTGTGGCAGGTAGTCGTTTATCTGATGATATTTTGTGTTGGCTTTGTTGCAGGGTTATACACACTGCCAATTTTAACGGCCCCACCATCCCCCAGCAAACTTGAGCTAGCCACACATGCTCAGCAAGCACTTTATAGTGGTGAATTCAAAGCTGATCTCGCAGGCTCCGATGCTTTGCATTATGGTAACGGCCAAGTCAGATTAACCAATGCAATGATCTCTTTTGATGGCACCTTGAGCCCAGGCCCAGATTACCAACTTTATCTAGCTAATCGCTTTATTGATAATGAAGCCGATTTTTTAGCATATAAAGGTACAATGACAAGGGTTGCAAGCGTAAATACATTCGATGGTTTTATAATTAAAGTGCCAGCCGATATTAATATTGCACGCTTTAATACTGTGATTGTGTGGTGTGAAAGTTTTGAACAATTTATAACCGCGGCTCAATACCAATGAACAAGTGCTGGGAAACAACTGCTTTAAAAGCAACAGAGAGTTGCGGCACAGGCTTTTTGCCAGTTTACTTATTATAAAAACACTATCAGCCAACGACCTTAGCGTGTCGGTTCAAAACCATCATAGTGAGGGATATCAGCATTTATTTGCTCCCAATTCGCTTTTGAGCTAACAAAGTTATGGCTCATAGGACGCTCTGTAATATCACTATCGAGTATACCCAGACGCAACCTTAGTCTGCTTATATCATCAAGGTTTTCACTGTAAATTGGGCTACCGCATGCACTACAAAAATAGCGGATACGCCCTAGTTTAAATTCAAAGCTGCTTAACCACTCATTGCCTTTGATTACTTTAAAGTCAACACGAGAGATAAATCCATTGGTTGCAAATGCAGTACCACTGGCTTTACGACACAACGAGCAGTGGCAATGAATAATGCTCTGGATCGGGCCATCAATTTGCACTGTGACCTTGTTACACAAACAACTTCCTTGATACATGCTAAAACTCTTTAAAAAATAAGTCTAAATACTAGCACAATTTTTTATACAAAAAAGCCGCCTTTGGAGAGGGCGGCTTGGGTGAACAAACAGCTATGGGTGGGAGCTGTTATATCAAGAGACTATAATTTGATTTATGCTACGCGTTGCTCTTCACTAGGTGTTTGACGAATTAAGTAATCAAATGCCCCTAGGCTTGCTGTTGCACCACTGCCCATCGCAATGATGATTTGCTTAAATGGTGTGGTCGTTGCATCTCCCGCAGCATATACTCCAGCTAAAGATGTCGCTCCTTTTGCATCTATTATTATTTCGCCAAACTGACTGAGTTCAACATTACTGTCTTTTAACCATTCAGTGTTAGGTATTAAGCCTATTTGTACAAAGATACCTGCTAAGTTTAACTGTTTGTTCTCACCTGAGATGCGATCAGTATAGCTTAAGCCCGTCACTTTTTTACCATCACCGAGTACTTCTGTAGTCTGAGCATTCTTAATAATAGTAATATTTTTTAAGCTTTTCGCTTTACGAATAAGCACTTCATCGGCGCGTAACGTATCTGCAAATTCAAGTACCGTAACGTGCTCAACAATATTAGCTAAATCAATTGCTGCTTCAATGCCCGAATTACCACCACCAATAACGGCAACAGGTTTGCCTTTAAATAACGGTCCATCACAATGTGGACAATACGCTACACCATGACCACGGTATTGTTGTTCACCAGCTACGTTCATTTCACGCCAGCGAGCGCCCGTTGCCAGTACTAACGATTTAGTACTGAGCACAGCTCCGTTTTCAAGCGTGATTTCATAACCATTTTTATAACTGAGACCAACAGCTCGTTGATTATGCATGACATCTACATCGTACTCTTTAACATGCTCTTCAAGCTGAGCTACGAGCTTAGGCCCCTCGGTTGCTTTAATAGATATAAAATTTTCGATTGCAAGCGTATCAGCTACTTGTCCACCAAACCGGTCAGCAACAATGCCTGTATTTAAGCCCTTACGTGCTGAATAAATTGCTGCAGATGCACCAGCAGGACCACCACCTACGACAAGCACATCAAATTGTGATTTTTCATTGAGAGAAGCGGCTTGGCGCTCTGCCCCTTTACTATCAACTTTATTTAAAATATCAGTTAAGCTCATCGCACCTTGGCTAAAGGGCTGGCCATTTAAGTACACCGCGGGTACTGCAAGTATATTTCGCTGCTCTACTTCATCTTGAAATAATGCACCATCAATCATAGTGGCTTTAATTTGGCTATTGGTAGCTGCCATGGTATTGAGTGCCTGTACAACCTGCGGGCACGTTTGACAGCTTAAGCTAATGTAAATTTCAAAATTAAGCGCTTGATCCAGTGATTGTATTTGTTCAATGTCTTCAGCCTTCGCTTTGCTTGCGTGGCCGCCGCTGTGTAATAAGGCTAACACTAAACTTGTGAATTCATGTCCCATTGGTACACCTGCAAAAGTGATATGGGTATTTTTTATTGCTGAATAAACAACCATAGAAGGAGTGCGAGCGTCAATATCAGGGTTGTTCGATACTGTAAATTTATCGCTTAACGATGCTAAATCGTGAGCTAAATTTTCAAGTTCTGTTGATTTTTTGCTGTCATCCAAGGCGATAAGCAGCTCAACCGGTTGAGTAAGCGATTCAAAATGGCTTTTTAATTGATTTTTAATATTGTTGTCTAACATGGCTCCGCCCTTGTTTTCAGCAAAAATAAACCCATCACACTCTTGTTTTGTATAAAACTAATGTGCTTAAAAATTGTGTAATGGGTAACGTGATTTTAAGCGCGACTTAAGCCGCGCTTAATGTAGCTACGCTTGGCGAATTAGATTTTGCCAACTAAATCTAAAGAAGGAGCAAGTGTATCTTCACCTGGCTGCCAAGAAGCCGGACATACTTCACCATCATGAGTCGCAATGTATTGTGCCGCTTGTACTTTACGTACTAGTTCTTTGGCACTACGGCCAATACCTAAATCATGTGTTTCAATGATTTTGATTTCGCCCTCAGGGTTCATTACAAACGTACCGCGAAGTGCTAGGCCTTCGTCTTCGATCATTACACCAAAGTTACGTGTAATACGTCCTGTTGGGTCACCGATCATAGGGTAAGTAATTTTACCAATAGTGTCTGATGTATCGTGCCATGCTTTGTGAGTAAAGTGAGTATCAGTCGATACTGAGTAAACCTCTACACCCATTTCTTGTAATTGCGCATAGTGATCTGCAACATCCCCCAGTTCCGTAGGACATACAAAGGTAAAATCAGCTGGGTAGAAAAAGAAAATAGACCACTTACCTAAAACATCTTGTTCTGATAGTTCAACAAAATCACCATTGTGGTAAGCCGTTGCATTGAAAGGTTGTAATTTAGTGTTAATTAATGAAGTGCTCATAGTATTCCTCACTTGTTTATTTAAAGTGTAAACAACGCAGGTTGCTGCGTTGGCTTGAGTAATACAATAAGGTGTAAATAAAAATTAATAAAATTGATTGTTTAGATTAATTCAATCGATTTTATTGACTGAAGTGGTCATTGTCATCTGGACAGATAGGGCTAAAGCTTTTTTTGCGTCTAATGTTACAATGCTCACTGAAAAATATCGCGAATACGTATTTTTAGTTAATTTTGGGGTAAGCCATGAATAAATTCATCAATCATATCCAGTTAGGCTATTTAGGCTTATTGCCCTTTTTAGCGTGTGTCGGTTGGCCGTTATTAGTCGGTAGTAATAACTTTAATATGCAGTTTTTTACTTTTTATAGTATTGCGATTTTGGCTTTTATGAGTGGTAACTTATGGCACGCTGGACAACAGAGTTATCGAGATGCTATTAAGGCTATACTACCGATTTTACCGCTTGGCTTTTTAGCTTTTTTACCACAACACATAACCTTGGCTTGGTTAGCGGTTAGTTTTTGGCTGGTATTACTATTTGAAAAAACCAGCCCGCAATGGCAAAGCTACCATGCTGATTATCAAAAAATGCGCTTTGTATTAACCTCAGTGGTGTTTGTTTGCCATATATTAGTAATAGGCATTAGTTTATACCCTAACTAGCTCGCCCTTTAAAACGGATTAATGTACCATCCGTGCACTGCTTTTTGAGGAACTAAAATGATAGACCAATTGCGCCAACAGCTTGATCAACTCGGTGAAAACTATGTTGAGAAAAGCGCTCATTTCAAAATTAAAGTGATCCCTTTTTTTTGTGCTATTCAAATCAAGAAAGATCATAAGAGTGAAGGCCGATTATCGTTTTATTCTAATCAATGGCTTGAAATTGCACTCGTGGTACTCTTTTTACTGTTTGGCTTAATGCTCTTCGATCCAGACGCAGGCTTTACTCATGGCCCTATTCATATTGCGTTTGCAGTATTAATCACGTTTAATTTAATTATCAAACAAATCGCGATTGAAGGACTAAAGACTCGCTTAGCGTTTTTACGTTTAATTGATCATGATGCTAAAAACACACCACTAGAATAATTGAATTAATGTATTTAAATCCTAATTGGCGGATCCTTACCGTTGGCGATGGCGACTTATCGTTTTCTCATGCTTTATCTACTGATCTAAAGCCGGCCAAGTTAGTTGCTTCTACCTATGATAGTGCAGCCACGATTACCTTCAAATATGCTGATAACGCACTAAATGCACTGCGAGATCATCACATTACGGTACTTGATAGTTTTGATGTGACTGACCCACAAGCCTGGCAACGCTTAAATGGCGAGCTATTTGATGTGGTGATTTTTCAATTTCCGCTTATTCCTGCTTTTGTCGGGGAGAGTGCTTATCGTGAAAACACCCAAACAACCAGTATGAACACCCTCAACCGGGCTTTGCTACACCAATATATTAAATATGCCACCAGCTATGCTCTTGATAACAATGGCCCAATGTTGTGCTACATCACCTCAAAAGATGTTAAACCATATCGTGAGTGGAATATTGAAGGCAGCTTAAATTATGGCTTAGCATCACGCTATATCGGCCAAATGCCATTTGATATCAGTCCTTTCCCTGGCTATAAAATCCGTAATGTTGATCGTGACAAACACGTAAAAGACACCAGTGGCACCACTTATGTATTCAGCCCCAAAGAAACGACTGAACTCCATAATCGATTAACTATACCAAACTACTTAGCAGTTGATAGCTGTTCGCTGTGCCGAGTAGGTCCATTTCAAGCCAGTGAAGATAAACAAAAACACCTATTAGCTAAAAAGCACCAACAAATGTTAGGCTTTGAGGCAGACTGGCAAGCTTGGCTTGCACAATTCAACAATCAGGAGTGACCATGAATTTTGTGATAGTCGGCACTAATTTTATTAGCGATACTTTACTTGCAGCGGCTAAAACAGTCAGTGAGTTTTCATTATATGGCGTATGTTCGCGAGCCGAGCAAAGCGGTCATGCATTTTTAGCTAAGCACGCTATAAAAAATGCAAAAGTATTTACGACTATTGAGCAAGTATGCAGCGACGACAGTGTAGACGCTGTATATATCGCAGCCCCCAATAGTTTGCATAAAAGCTATGCTGTGGCCTGTTTAAATGCAGGAAAACACGTGTTAGGTGAAAAACCTGCAGCAGCAAATAGCCAAGAATTAGCCGCGATAGTGGACGCAGCAAAACAAAATAATCGCCTTTATATGGAAGCGATGATGACCACTCACTTGCCTAACTTTGCCGTTTTACAACAAGCCATTGCCAAAATTGGGACGCCACGTAAATACATAGGTCAGTATAGTCAATATTCATCACGCTATGATAAATACAAAAATGGTGAGCGCCCTAACACCTTTTTGCCAGCATTCGCTAATGGTGCGCTCGTCGATTTAGGGGTTTATCCGCTATATATCTTGATTGCACTTTGGGGTGCACCAAACACGGTAAAAGCCAGTGGAGTATTACTTGAAACAGGGGTAGATGGTGCTGGTGATGTATTACTAAATTATAGTGATAAGCAAGCAGTGATCAGTTATTCAAAAATATCTCAAGGTGATAATTTTACAGAAATCCAAGGTGAGCTGGGCCGTATCAGAATTGAAGCCGTTTCGTTATTAAAACAGATACAATTTATTGCTAATGATGGCAGTGTTGAAGAATTATCACAGCCATTTGATGAACACTTTATGCGCCACGAAGTTGCCCATTTCATTACAATTGCCAACGCAGGACAACTCGAATCACCTATCAATACCCATCAACTAAGTATCAATGTGATGGCTGTACTTGATAAAGCAAGACAGCAACTTGGTGTTATTTATCCAGCCGACCGACTATAAGCTACAAAATATTATTCACGCAAAACAACGCCTCAATGCTTTGAGGCTTGTCAATGTTGTTGTCACTTTTATCATACTCTTGCAATCTGCTCACTAGTTTAATGCGTATCCAATAATAAATAAAATTCATGAATTCTTTAGTTAATTGAAATTATATTCTATAGTTATTTAGCATTATTATTAAATCGCATCAGAGGCAATTTTGACAATAAGATTAATGCTAAGAACTGTTTTTGCTCTAGCAATCACAATTGCAGCAGGGCTACTCATTATCATATTACTGTTAAAAACAGGATTATCTGATAGTCAACAATCTGCTCAGCAACGCTATCAACTAAGTCATTTTGCTAAGCTGTCTGCCTCCAACTCAATCAAGCTAACAGAACTCGCCCGACAATATGTTGTAACCCTTCAACCTAGCTATAAAAAACAATACTATGAACTTGTAAATCAAATTGAAGGGACTGAACCCTGGTTAGACGGTCGTAAAAAATCTTATATTGATCGCTTAAAAGAATTTAATGTGAATGAACAAGAACTTGCTTTGCTAAATAAATCTAACTCGCTCTCTTTGCAGTTAGTCAGCACTGAAGAACAAGCTTTTCAATTGGTAAGTAGTTTTGCTGGGCAATCACCATCATTATTAAATACGAGCGAATCAAAACAGTGGGTACAGGCAATAGGACTGCTAACCGATAAGGGATATATGGATGAAGTAGCTAAAATACAGACACCGGTGCAAGAATTTTTAGCTGCGGTAGAAAACAGCAGCTTGCAAGAAGTAATGAATAATAACAATCGTGTTGCTAATTTAAGCCTTATTAGTATTGTGATGGTATTAGTTATAATCACTATTTTAATTTTATGCTACTTACAGCTTGAGAAGCGCGTAATAAAGACAACCACGCTATTAGTCAATGAAGCACAACGAATCGCCAATGGTGATCTAACGCATAAAATTGCTCACTCCGGTAAAGATGAAATTGCAGAGTTATCAGCCAGTTTTAATATTATGATCGATAAACTATCTACCTTACTGTCAGAAATTAACTCGCAATCCCAACAAGCCCAAATTGCTGCCAACGAGCTAGATTCTATTGCACAGCAGGCAAGACTGCTTAATGACGAGCAGAGTCAAGCAATTGAGGTGATCTCAAGTTCAGTATATGAAAACTCCACCGCCGTCAAAGAAGTATCAAAAAACTGCTCTGAAGCGGCTCAAAACGCAGGAGATGCAGATGCTAAAACACAAGCAGGGATCGATGTCGTTAATCAGAGTATTCATTCTGTCGAATCGGTTGCTGAAATATTAACCGAGTCAATTAATGATTTAAATGATCTCGAATCTTCAGTTAACGAAGTAGCGGTGATCTTAAATGTGATCAGCAATATTGCTGAACAAACTAATCTATTAGCACTTAATGCTGCAATTGAGGCCGCACGAGCTGGCGAACAAGGTCGAGGTTTTGCCGTCGTTGCCGACGAGGTAAGGACATTAGCGAGCAGAACACAAAGCTCAACAGTTGAGATACAACAAAAAATCAATAGCTTACAGTCTGCAAGTAACGCTGTAACCGAACGGATCCGTAGCAGTGATACGCGGGTTAAAGACGCAGTATCAAACTCAGAAAAAGTGGGCTCAATGCTCAAAGAAATAAGCACCCAAGTGCGCTTAATTTCAGATGCAAACCGAACCATTGCAGCTGCATCCGAGCAACAAGCACAAGTAACCGAAGATATAGCTGAACGCTTAACTGGTATTCAAGATGCCAGTATGCAGTCGAAGTCGCAAACCGCACAAATTTCGTCTTCGTCTAGTGAACTCGCGCAAGTTGCGATTAATTTAAATACACAAATAAATAAGTTTAAATTAAGTTAACGGATCTCTGGATTAAAAACCTCAGGCTTTTATACAGCAACAGCCTAAGGTTTTAGAGTAGCTAAAAACGATAAGTAACTGAAGCACCTAATGTTTGTGGGCTAACAACAGAGACATAACCAGTTGGATACCTGCCACTTACAGGCTCTACACTGGTATAACCTTGTTCATCAAAGGCATTATTAATATAAGCGCTAATTAACCAATTCATTGTGTCATAGCTTATTGTAGCGCGAGTAATAGTGTAATCACCTGCCATGCGCTCTTCACTGTTAGTAAGATCACCGTAATACTCATCGACATAATTTGCACTGACATTGATTTTAAGGTTGTCAGTAAACCAATGAGACAGACCTAAACTGGCTGTAAATGAAGGGGCTGAATTAAGTTCGTTACCAACCGCTTCAGAATACGTTGTAGATGCGTCAATTTTTGTTTTTAACAATCCTAGACCAGCATGTAACTGCCATTGCTCACCTAACATACTGTAAGCCTCAAGCTCTAAACCATAACTATGAGCGTCATCGATATTAGTAATTCTACGATCTGAACTTAATGCCTGATAACCGTCAAAGTTATTGTAAAAGACATTTGCACTGATATTAATGTCGCCGTTATTTAATACACTACGTGTGCCTACCTCATAGGTATTAACAGTTTCTTCATCATAGTAATAATAATCTTCAGCATTAAAGTCGAGTGCACCACCGCCGGAATTATAACCACGCCGCGCACTGGCTGATAAAGTAGTTGCCTCGGTAACTTTGTATTGAATAGCTAAGGTAGGTAATTTAATAGTATTAGAATCATCTAGCTGTTCAGCTAAGGTATCGCCTCTAAATGCCATGTTAAAGTTACGAAGTTGACTTTCATGTTCAACCCGCAAGCCACCTGTTACTATTAACTTATCTGTTAGGTTGAAGCTTGCCTCTGAGTAAATAGCTATCGAATCACTGCTATCATCACCAAAATAATCTGTTGCTCCAGTACTGTCGAAATCTTGATCTCGATCGAAATAAGCTAAGCCAATAAAACCTGAGTAAAAATCACTACTAAGACCGAAGTTTAATTTACCATCAATGGTAATATTTTTTTCATCCATAGTAACATCAGATTCTGCTGTTGCTAGCGGCTCATAAGCATCAAACGCCCAATGATAATCCATATATGCCACCAGCAGATCCACAGAGAAGTTCTCATCAATCTTATATTCAAAATCGATTTGTGTTGTATCTGAATCTGTATCCATTATACGTTGAAACAGTGGTATATAATCAGATGGGTTGTCACCTTCATAATAATGACGACCAGAATTTCCTTTTTCACTGTAGTTTGAATAACTTAGTTGAATTGATAGATCATCAAATGGAGTATAAAGTAATTTTGCTCGGGTGCTTGAGGTGTTTAATTTATTTAGATCGCGATCTGTCGGATTTGTTTCATAGACAGTTGGGTTACTGTAAGTTTCACCATCAACATATTGAGTCGATAACCTAAAAGCAAGTACATCTTCAACTAATGCACCGGAAACAACGGCTGCGGTGTCAAGGTAGCTATCTTGATTGCGGTAACCGACTCGCACTGCGCCTTCAAAGTCTTGAGTCGGTGCTTTGGTTGTCATATAAACAGCGCCAGCAATGCTATTACGACCATTACTTGTTGATTGTGGACCTCGATACACTGCTATTTGCTCCATATCCCACAAACCAGTATCACCGGTTAAATCAGCGACAAACGGCTGACTTACACCGTCAACTAACGTTGATACTCGCGCTTTAGAGCCACCACTAAACGAATTAAACCCTGTTGCTCCACCGTTACCTGACACACCACGCATATCAGGAACTGACCCCGTTAACACCACTACATTCGCCATTTCTGCAAGCGCTTCTGAAACAGATGCTAGCTGACCATTTTCTAATAACGACTTATCGACGACCGCAACTGAGGTAATAGTGTCTTTAAGTGATTTTGCTATTTTTTCACCCGTAACAACGATAGTATCGATTGATTCGCGATTACCCTCATCATCTGCTAATACCTGAGCTTGAGTAAATAACAGCGCGCTGGCAATAAGCAGTGAAAGCTTATTGCGTTTAAATAAAGCAGCCAAAATAATTTCCTTTTTTTGAGACATTTTAAATTGCGCGAAAAAATACCATATCAACTACAGTATTGCAATTGAGTTTACTTATCATTTAGAATGGCATTAAAAATAAACTATTATTGCTCTTATGTCTCAATTTACCGTTATTGTTATCTTACTCATTGCTATAACTGTGCTCTACTGCAGTAATCGCCATCAAAGATTACTTACTAAACCTATTTCTAAACACTGGCGTACACTTGCGCTAATGCTGTTTATAACTGCAATTATCATTTCTTTTTCTACACTGTCTAAATTAGCAGCAAGCTTCTTTATTATTTTAATACTGATGCTCGCTTTAATGGTCATGCCATTTGCAAGCTTAATTAAAGTGAAAGGGCTAAGAAATGACATCTGAGCAAAGACAAAAAATTCAACCAACTTGGCTTGGTAAAAGTTTAGCTGGTGTATTGCTGGGTTTAGCGCTGGCTTATATTCTGATTGCTTTTTTTGCTTGGTACGGCCCAGGCGGAATTGATGCCCAAGACAAGGTTCAATTTAATATGTGGATGATCCCGATTTTATGGCTCACGCTCTTTAGTTTTACTTATTTATTTAATTCAGCGAGGCAAGCTTGGCTCATACTCGGTGGAGCAAATGTTATCTTGTATAGTTTATTTTTGCTGTTAAGGGGTGGATTATGAAAGTAAGAGCCGATATTTTACGCACCTACCAAGGTGTGCATACATGGACGGGGATCATTGCAGGTTTAGTACTTTTCATCGGCTTTTATGCTGGTAGTTTGACCATGTTTAAACATGAAATCCAACAATGGGCAGAGCCAACTACTGCACCACTTACCGATCCCACTACTACAAACTATCAAAGCTTAGTCGACAAAGCCATCACTGTTTATCCTGAGCAAATGGCAAAAGGTTTTGAACTCGACCTTTTAACAACAGCTGCGCCACTGTCGTGGTATACACAAGGTCAAGCTCGTGGCATGCACCTAGATAATCAACAGCAAACAGCATATCTTGATGAAGATCAAAAGCTGATAATTGCTGATCAAGCAGAACATAAACTTGCTGATTTAATCGATTACCTACACCGTACCGCAGGCTTTATTGGTGAAATTGGCCACGACCAATCTGGCGTTTACATTCTTGGTATTGCTGCAGGACTGTATTTTTTAGCCTTGGTGTCCGGTGTAATTATCCTTTTACCAACACTGGTAAAAACATTTTTTGCGCTGCGAAAAGAAAAAGGCCCGAGTCGCTTTTGGTTAGATAGCCATAACCTTATTGGCGTTGCGAGTTTGCCCTTTCATTTGATCATTGCGTTTACTGTTATTGTATTTGCTTTTCACGACTTAATTTATGATGGTTTGGCCCAGTTTTATGGTGACAAACCACTATTTGAGCATCCCCCAACCGCAACACACGCTTATAACATCAGCGAACTGAAACGTATTGATACACAAATACTAGCGGCTAAGGGCTATGCTACAGGCTATGAGCCAATACATATTAGCTACAGTCGATTGAATTTAGCGTCCCCTTCCGCTGTATTTAAAATGAGTAATGATTCTGCAGTGGTACGTGGACCTGATACGGATTATTTATTTATGAACCCGTATACTTTAGAGATCAGCGGATCAACTTACCCACAGGGTGAAGAAAGCTTCTGGGGCAATTTTGTCGCGAGTATCTTTTCACTGCATTTTGGAACATATGGCGGTGAGTGGGGTCGCTGGGCTTACTTTATAATGGGACTATTCGGCGCATTGCTTTTTTATTCAGGCAACTTATTATGGATAGACAAACGAATGAAAAAAGATGCAAATAAAACCGGCACACATATTATGGCAAAGTTAACGATTGGCGTGTGTTTAGGATCCATGCTCGCTGTTGTTGCAGTATTATTGTTAGCAAAATGGAGTAACATACTGATAAATAACATTAATCACCATTATATGCAGTGTTACTATGTTGTTTTTTTTATTTCCTTAGCCTACTGCTTTACACTTGGCGCTAACAAAGCAAGCTATACTGGCTTAATAACATTATCGATTTTAACCGTATGTTTACCCATCTCGAGTGTTATTCAAGGCCTGAATAATTTAGCTCTGCTCCCCTATTACGAAAGCTATTCTGTTGATTTTATAGCCACACTTTTCTCAGTTATGTTTTTCTTTATCGCTAAACGCTTAAAGCAAAAACCCATTAAAGATAAAGTAATTCTGGATCACAAAACAATAGAGTTCATAAGGTAAATAAAGGCTCACGCATTGTTTAATACGTGAGCCTGCATCACTTAATGGCTGCTATTTATCGCAAATATATTAAATTGTTACATTAATCTGTACACTCTGCAGATAATTTCCTTTTTCATTTTTTATACGTTATGTCTCGAGTTATTTCTCCTTTTTTCATTGCTGTTATATGTGTATTACTTGCCATGGTGACTATTCAGTCAGGCGCTTCAATTGCTAAGCAACTGTTTCCAATAATTGGTCCAGAAGGGACAACCGCACTTCGTTTAGGTTTCTCAGCAGCTATATTGTGCTTAGTGTTTAAACCTTGGCGCGCCTTTCCACCACTGGGTCAACGCATGCCAATTATTGTTTATGGCTTATGCTTAGGCGGTATGAACATTTTATTTTACTACGCCATTGAGCGTATTCCATTGGGGATTGCGGTCGCCCTTGAATTTACCGGCCCGTTAGCGGTAGCGCTGCTATCATCGCGACGTAAGCGAGATTTATTTTGGGTCGCCTGTGCTATATCGGGGATCGTAATGTTGCTCCCGGATATGAAAGGTGAAGAAAGTCTCGATCTACTGGGCGTGATTCTGGCACTGGGTGCTGGTGCATGTTGGGCTGGCTATATCTTATTTGGCAAAAAAACGGGGAATCAAAGCTCTGGCGGGATGACTGTTGCCCTTGGTATGAGTGTCGCGGCACTTATATTAGTGCCTTATGGTGCTATTTCTCAAGGTGGTGCACTACTAAGCTGGGAAGTGATCCCTTTAGGTTTATTGGTTGCTATTATGTCAAGTGCCCTACCTTATACACTGGAAATGGTTGCACTGCGAAATATGCCTGCACAAGGGTTTAGTATTATGATGAGCTTAGAGCCCGCTATTGCGGCACTTGCTGGCTTTATAATTTTAGGCGAGTTATTAACTCTTTGGCAATGGTTAGCCATTCTTTTGGTGATAGTTGCATCGGTTGGCAGTTCAATGTCTACAAGTAAAGACAGCAACTAACAAACCAAAAAAGACGTAAAAATATTAGTTATAAAGCTAAATGTTGATTTTGATCAAAGGGGAGTAACGTGTTTAGACAATACGATTACCCCCTGCATTTTTTGCAACATACATTGCTTGATCTGCATGTTGAATAAGTTGTTGTTCATTCTCGCCCATTTCAGGATAACTGGCGATACCGATACTGACTGAAAGCTGTAATGAATGTTCATCTATCACAAAAGCTTGTTCGCACTCTTTGCGGATTTTTTCAGCTGTTTTATGTACGTCTGAGCGTAAGCTAATCCCATGAAGTAAGACTAAAAATTCGTCGCCACCTAAACGCCCAACAGTATCAGACCCTCGAACACACCCTTGTAGCCGAGCAGCAATGGCTTGTAATAATCGATCACCACATTGATGCCCATATGAATCATTAACTTCTTTAAAACCATCAAAATCTATAAATAGTAGCGATAATTCAACCTGCTGTCGGTCAGCTTTCGTTAATGTTGATTGAATTCGGTCAAGTAACAGCATGCGATTGGGCAACCCAGTTAACTGATCATGTCCCACCATATGTTGTAATTGCTTTTCAAATTTTTTGCGCTCGGTGATATCATGAGCAACAGCAATTCTGAACTGATGTGAATCAGACCAGCGGACAGACCATAATATATGCACCACTCGCCCGTCTTTTCTCACCCAACGATTTTCAAAGCGCGGTTTAGAGCCTCCAGATAATAACGTATCTACTGCGTCAAGCGTGATCTCAATATCTTCTTTATAAACAAAGTCGAGCATTGGTTTACCAATTACTTCGCAAGGCTCGTAACCAAAAATGTCTTTAAAAGCCGCGCTCACAAAAACAAATACCCCTTGCTTGTCAACCACGCAAACAGCGTCAAGCATCAGTTCAAGTACATCCGAGAGACAAATCACACCACTATTTTTCATTCAACTCCATGCCTCAAACAGTAAAAATACAGTCTTTATTATTTATTTACAGTACCCATCAGTTAAGCAATCAATCATTGCGTAATAGTGTATAACGTATCTTAGGATACGGTTCATTGCTGTTGAGAGCTATAAAGAAATAATAATATATTGCGATAATAAAACTAATCATAGTGCGTTTTATCAAATACCACATTAAAAAACATACAAATATTAGGCCACGTTATGTTTCTCTGTTAATAAACTAGCTTATTTATTTAGTTTTGCTCTTTCCTACAGCATTAACTACCGCTTCCTCAATCGAATGTAGTTTAAAAGGCTTTGAAATAAACATATCCATGCCAGCTTCTTTGCACGCAACTTTATCGGTAGATGATGTATTTGCAGTTAATGCCACTATTAAGGTATCTGCATAAGGACAAATATGTTGTGCTCGCAAAATTTTAGTGGCCTCAAGTCCATCCAGCTGCGGCATCACGCAATCCATAAAAATAAGATCGTATTTTTTTTGCTTACACTTTAAAATTGCGTCTTCGCCATCAACTGCAAAATCGGCTTTAATATTTAATTTTTCAAGCGAAGAGTCCAGTACCAATCGGTTTATTTGGTTATCATCAACAACTAAAACCGATAAATTAGTTGCCGCTATGACAACGTTTACCCGAGGATTATTTTCGATTTGTACGGCGCCGACTGCAAGTGGGATATCCACGATAAATGTCGTACCCTGATTAAAAGTACTATCAACCGTTATTGTCCCCCCCATAAAATCAATCAATTCTTTTACGATTGCCAAGCCTAATCCGGTACCACCTTTACTCTTTTTGGCGTCTATTTCTTGTGTAAAAGGTGAGAACAATGAATCTAAAAATGAGTTGGTCATCCCCCTTCCGCTGTCACACACTTCAAGATGCAAGGCTAATTTATCACCGACTACATTCACATCAGCATTAAATTTTACCAAGCCTTCGTCAGTGAATTTTAACGCGTTACTTAATAAGTTTGACGCAATTTGGCTCAGCCGAGCATTATCGCAATAAGCCCAACAGTCATCTGCTATCGTTATATTTGTTTGAAAATCAACCTTACTATCTCTAAACAATGGAATGTACAACGAAGCAAGATCAACAAAAATTGTTTTTAATAAAAAATGATTTGGTTCGAGTTTTAACTCACCGTGGTTTATTTTTGAAAAGTCGAGCACTTCGTTAATTATACTCAGTAAAATATCCGCGCTACGCAAAGCTATTTTTAGTTTTTCAACTCTCTTATCTTCACGACGCTCACCTAATAGCGTAGTTAACATTCCGGTTATGCCGTTCAATGGTGTCCTGAGTTCGTGACTTATTTTAGCTAGTAGCATGCTTCTATCTTCTAACATGCGCTCTGCTTCTGCTTTTTTATTTTTTAACTCTTCGCGAAGCATGACCGATTCAGTCACGTCTTGTAAGGTACCAAATAACCTCACACATCGACCATTTAATAATTCAGCTTCACCAAATGTTGATACCCACAAAGTCTGTCCAGTAGCGGTAACAAGTTCGAGGTCGAGATGCCATTTCTCGCCACTTTGTATTGCAGAGTTCACTGCATTAACGATGCTTTCTCTGCTTTCTCCTGCTTTAAAAAATTCAGTCGCAGCATTAAGATCAGGAACATAGCTATCACTAACTTGGTAAATACGTCGTGTTTGCTCGCTCCAAGTGACTTTATCAGTGAGTAAATCAACTTCCCACGTGCCAATATTTGCTACAGCCTCTAATTTTAACAGCGTATTGTTGTTTTTAATAAGCTGTTCATTGGTGATCTTGCGGGCAAACTCAGCACCCAGCCATTGTGCAAATAACTCAACATAGTCATGGGCTTGTTGTGAAAAGGGAGTTGATACAGCCGGTGATGAAAAGTTAACTGTACCGAATACATTTGAACCGACTTTTATTGGCGCCCCAATATAAGATTCGAGCTGGAAATTTAGGTAACATGGGTGGTTTGCAATGCGACTACTCGACGCTTTATGAAAAGTAAGCGCGGCATTTGCTGCGAGTGTATGTACACAATAAGTGCCTTCTAAATCAAACGTTGTACCAGAGGCTAAAGAATTATCAGGTGTTATAACGTAGAGCACGGTATAAATATTTTGTTCAATTTTACTAACAATCGCGATATCTAAATTAAATACATCAAGCCCAAACTTGAGCAAACTATGCGTTTTCTCGTCAAAACTTTGACTTTGATCAGATACAATATCATGGAAGCTTCGAAGGAAATTCAAATAAATACCTCGTATTATTTTGCATAGCGACAGATGCTATAGCTAAAAAATCTTATCTAACCACTTCATATTGGTTAATTATTATAGCGTGTAATTAAATATTTACCTTACTAAGGAGACTGACCTTTCGGGATTAAAATTTGTTCAATTTAGGTTTAACACTTAGATCATAGTATGTTTGCCAGTTATGCTGCGTTATCGCCTATTTATGGGGAATTACCACACTACATAAGCTCAGCCTAGCCTAAAAGCCAAACACATTGCTGCAAACTTCGAAATAGAAACACACGCTACCCTAACTTTAGAGTAGAAACTTTTCATCAGCAATAGTTTATTTATATTTTCAGTTAGTTATAAAGCTCCATTTATAAAATAAGGCCTCAATTGAGACCTTATTACTTAACCTAAGCAGGGGTTACTAAGTGGTATGCATTAAAACTGCCACCCGAGCGATGCCCAATAACGGCGTCCGTCTTCGACATAACCATATTCATTCTCAGTGATATCTTTATCAAATAGGTTATAAATACCAAAGCCTAACTTTACGCTTTTAGTCAAAACATAATTACCACCCACATCGGCTAACGTGTAGTTAGGTGCAATTAGGCTGCTTTGTGAAGGTCCTGTGGTTGGTTGACTTTCCTCACCACGATAATGCACACGTAACCACCCCCCTAACTTATCGCTTGGCTGCCAGTTTAACGATGTTTGCACTATATGTTTAGGTAACTGATTGAGAGGACTGCCTTTATATTGCCCGGTTTTTTGCTCAGAATCGGTATAAGTGTAATTAGCGCTTAAACCTAAATCGCTGGTTAAGTCGTAAGAAACTGAAAATTCAAACCCTTGAGTCACGGCTTCATCAACATTTACATAGGTTGTCGGATCTGAACCAAACTGATTTTGGCCATCCGTGCATTGCGTAAGTGGGCATGCAATTCGCGTAATTTTGTCATCAAACTCATTGTAAAACACCGTACTTGAGATTGTGTAATCACCACGTGGATCGTAATAAATACCCATTTCATAATTCAATGACTTTTCAGGACTAAGATCTGGGTTGCCATAAATATTGCCGCCTCGACTTACTTGTCCCCAGTCTGCATTTGATTGACGAATATTAGGCGCTCTAAAACCTGTCGAAATACCACCTTTGATAGTGATAGCCTTAGACGCGGTATAAACACCATATAAACGTGGACTCCAATGGCCTGAAAAATTATCGTCGTGGTCGTAACGCAAACCTGTGGTGAGCTTAAATTTGTCGCTGGTGCTCCACTCATCCTCAGCAAATACCGACCACTGTTTATTTTCTACATGGGTTAACTCGCTGATCCTATTACTCGTGTAATCATCAAGCACTTCTTTTAAGTAGGCTGCACCAAGCGTCGCGTTATGACCGGCAAAAATCGGTAAAGTCCAACTGGTTTGCGCATCCGTGTTTTCAACAAACATTTCACGAGAAGTATTATCGTACTTATCGTATTTTAAATAGCTGCGCGAGTTACCAAAGTCATAATAACCGTTATGGGTTAACGAGTAAGTTTGTTGCTCATACTCTGTTGTCGATGATTCTGGGCAACCTCTTCGGCCACAGCTTT
The DNA here is from genome assembly GCF_014163985.1 of Pseudoalteromonas sp. SR41-4. Lineage (NCBI taxonomy): Bacteria > Pseudomonadati > Pseudomonadota > Gammaproteobacteria > Alteromonadales > Pseudoalteromonadaceae > Pseudoalteromonas > Pseudoalteromonas sp. SR41-4. Next base: position 77,153 of record NZ_JACJEI010000001.1, read on the forward strand.
CACCCGGCGCCAATGGTTCAACTGTTTTACCCAGTGTGTTTTCAAATTTTTGCTGCGCGCTGCCAACCTCTAGCATTATTTCGTGATTATCGTTTGGCGTTAAAATAAACTTTGCTTTAAGGTTACTTTGCTCTTTGCCCCTAAAGCCTGAAGTAAAGTTATCTTCGTCACGTTTTGAAAACTGCCCATATAATTGCACACCTAATAATTCTGGGACAAGTCCACCAGCTGCGAAAAAACTACCTTGATTAGTATTACCTGAGTCGCTACTTTGTTGAACTGTACTGTCTAAACGCAGCTCACCATACCACTGCTGGGGTGTTTTTCGAGTAATAATGTTTATCACCCCACCGATAGCGTCTGAGCCATACAAGGACGACATAGGCCCACGTATCACTTCAATGCGTTCAATTGCAGAGATTGGCGGTGTCCATGCACCTTCAACACCTGGTCCATCACTGTTTGGCCTTGTTTCACGTGATGATTGTCGCTGGCCATCAACTAAAATTAATGTGTATTGGCTAGCCATGCCTCGCAGGCTTATATCTTTTCGATCGCCACCGCCAGTAACCACAACTCCAGGGACATCGGTCATTGCATCGGTTAAGTCACGATAAAAGCGTTTTTCCAGATCTGCGCGATCAATCACACTGATGCTTGCTGGCGCGTCCTTTAACATTTGCTCATAACCTGACGCTGATACCACGATAACTTCCATATCTTGTTTCATTTCATCAGCTAACACTATTGAGCTGGATAAACTAAGCGCGGTTAAAATGGCGCTAGTTAACGGTATTAACTTACAACTTACCGTGTTCATGATTTTTCTCCGTGACAAATGCAGTTTAAATGATAATAATTAGCGTTTGCATGGTAGTGAGATGTTCCTTTTTCTACAATGTGTATTTTCTTAAAACAGTATTAAGTAAAACTTAACCAAATGAATACAAAATTACTTCGCGCATTAACTGTATTTGTGCGCATTGTTGAAACGGGTAGTATGAGTAAAGCCGCAGTTGATCTTGCCATGACCACATCAGCAATTAGCCAACAAATCAAACAAATAGAGCTTGATATTAAGTTGAGCTTATTTAATCGCAGTCCACGAGAACTGACACTCACCGAGGCTGGCGAGATTTATTATCAAAGCTGTGTAACCATCCTCACCGCTGCAAAACAAGCTGGTGAAAAGCTGCAATTTTTACAAAACAGCCCTAGTGGTCAATTAAAGTTAGTAGCACCGGTTGGATTTGGTGGCGGAATATTAAGTGAACCGCTTAAAAAATTAACCAACCAGTACCCTGATTTTGATGTGCAACTGACTTTATCTGACGAACCCCTTGATATAATAAAGTCGGGCGCTGATTTGGCTATAGCGATTGGCCCGCTGGATGATTCAAGTTTAGTTGCTCGGCCTTTGGCGAAGTGGCCACTCGTATTATGTGTACATAAAAGTCACCCATTGGCTGAGCATTGCACACTGTCGCCTTGGCAGTTAAACCATCATACTCGTATCTCGCATTGCACTGCAGATCACCCACTAACGCATAGTTTAAACAGCCAAAAAAAAGCGCTCCCAAAACCACGTATCGTGGTTAATAACATGCACAGTATTATTCAATTAGTGTGTGATGGCGTTGGTTATGCAATTTTACCAAAGCCAGAAGTACAATCATTATTGCTAGAAGGAGAACTCGTTGAGTTATGCACTGACTGGCAACTGCCAACCTACAGTGTGTATGCAATTACCCCAGCAAGAGATATTTTGGCAGGCAAAACCAAACTGGCTATCGAAATTTTAAAACAGCACTGTGATGAAATCTCAGATTCATTAAAGCAGTCTGCATAAAGCAAATTATCCTAAACTTACTTGTAACTACTGCAACACAGCGGGTCTATATCTTAAAGTAACTTGTGTATATACTTTATGTATTGAATACCAATGATTGATGCATAATGACAGCGGCAAAAAAGAAGAGTAATTTTTTTAGTAATATAATTTTTAATATTATTTTACCTGCGGTGATTTTAAGCCGCTTTAGTACACCTGATACGTTAGGCCCGGTATGGGCAGTAGTGGTAGCACTTGCTTTTCCGCTGTTATTTGGTTTGTGGGAACTTAAACAATCAGGCAAAGTAAACTTTTTCTCAGTACTTGGCATTATCAGCGTACTACTTACTGGCGGTATCAGTTTATTTGAACTTGACCCAGCTTATATCGCGATTAAAGAAGCGATGGTACCAGCAATTATTGGTGTGATTGTATTGATCAGTCAGTACACCCCTTATCCGCTGATCCGTAAATTACTAATTAACCCTGAATTGCTTGATATTGATAAACTTATGCATTCGTTAGAGCAACAAAACAACACCGCGGTATTTGATGCAAAAATGCGTCTTGCCGGTTTTATTGTTGCCAGTGCGTTCTTTTTATCTGCAACACTCAACTACTTTTTAGCGAAAAGTATTGTTGTTAGTATGCCCGGCACCACAGCTTATGCCGAAGAGTTAGGACGTATGACTTGGTTAAGCTACCCAGTCATTGTGGCGCCGACTATGGTGCTATTAGGCGGAGCAATTATTTTCATTTTTAAGCAAATAGGTAAATTAACTAAACAACCTATCGATGAATTTATATTGCAGTAAGTGGTTACTCAAAAGCCTTAGCGATACATTTTAATAAACCGCCTTACGCAATCTTCAATATATGCTGCTGGCGGTACATCATTAATTTTTGCGTGCCCAAGTGCATGGCGTAATTTCCAATCACCTGTGGCCATGCCCAGTAACTGTAACGTCGCAAACTTAGGGTTGTCGATATCAAGCAAGCCCGCCTGTGCAATACTACATAAGCAGACCTCTACCTGCTGCATCACTACTTTAGGGGCGGCGTCATAAAACAATAAGGCCAACTCAGGGTATTCATCCTTGTGCGCTACGCACGTGTCGTATACTTTCAATGCCTCGGGTGAAAATACCAGTGTAATAAAATTAGTCACAACACGTAGTAAGTTTTCCTCTAGGCTTTGCGCTGGCTCAAAACGCTCTTTACGTAAGTTTGAGGAGGAACAATGCGCTGTTACAGTTTCAACAAATAGATTATTTTTGTCTTTGAAATGACTATAAACCGTTTGTTTAGATACTTGGGCTAATTTAGCAATTTGATCCATGCTGGTATTAGGAAAGCCTTTATCCATGAACAAGGTCGTTGCAGCTGTAATAATTTGTTGTCGTTTTTGTTCTGACCGACTTAGGGTAGTTATTTCCATTTTCACCTCAAATCAAACTAGACAGTCTAGTTTGATTGATTTATATTTATACAAAATTAGACTCTTGAGTCCAATTCTAAATCATTCTGCGTCTAGCACAAAGCATAACTGTGTTTAATGCACCTGACTAACCACGCTGATTTAACATGGCGATAAATAAGGATATTATAATGAAAAAATATCTGCTAAGTGCATTCATTTTATTCACATCATTTATATGTTATGGCGAAAGTCTGGTTCATGTAGCTGCCTACACAGTACAACAAGAGGCGGGCTATTATCAAACACGTACGCTTAGTGGCAAAGTGGTCATACAAAACGATGCAAAGTTGAGTTTTGAATTTCCAGGAAAAATTGCACAAATTTATTTTGATCAAGGCGAGCAAGTAAAACAAGGCGATATTATTGCACGCCAAAATACGCAGCTTTTAGTTATCGAAGAACAAAAACTCCAGGCGCAAAAACAACGAATTCAAGCACAACTTACCTTCGCTAAACTTGAAAAAAGGCGTTTAGCAGAACTTGATAAAAAGAACTACTCGGCCACCTCGGCACTTGACCAAGTTAAAACCAATATCGCTGTACTTAACGCAGAACTAGCCGCAATAGCAGCAAACTTGAATGAAGTCAGTATCCGCACTGAAAAGGCACATTTAACCGCGCCATTCAACGGTATTTTAGGCCAGCGCTTTGCCTCACAAGGTGAAATTGTTGCAGCCAGTACACCGATTGTGCGTTTAATCGAAAACCAACATGCGCAAGTTAGCATGGGGATCCCACTGACACTGCAAAGCACCATCCAAAATAGCATGGACATTGAGATTGCCGGACAAAACTTTACTGCACAATCTATCAGTAAAGGAGCGAGTATCGACCCACATACACAAACCTTAACAATGCGCTTTGCTTTGCCAACTAGCGCAGTTGTTTATGCTGGCCAATTAGCAAAATTAACAGTGCAACAATATCAGCAACAAAGCGGTTTTTGGGTGCCTCTTGATGCCCTTGCCGATGGTGTGCGCGGTACTTGGCAGGTTTATCAAATAAAAAACAAGGTACTAAAACCTATCATTGTGCAGCTTTATTATGCCCATGATGGCTATGCGTTTATTGGCGCCCCATTACACAATGGTGCGCAAATTGTTGCCAATGGCATGCATAAGCTGTCGGCCAACATTTCGGTTAATGTTGTTGCAAATCAACCAACCAAGGTGCTGTGATGATCCGCTATTTATTTAATCACGGGCGTGTCCAAGCGCTTTTAGTGGCGTTACTTATCGTTAGTGGTTTAGCTGCGATCAGTGGCTTAGCACGCAGTGAAGATCCTCGAATAACTAATCGTATCGCTATCGTAACCACTGCTTTACCTGGCGCCAGTGCTGAACGAGTTGAGGTGCAAATAAGTGAGAAAATCGAACAAAAACTAAAATCCCAAGCTGAAGTAAAGCATTTATCGTCGATTTCTCGTCCTGGGCTCTCAGTGATCACCATTGAGCTAAAAGACGAAGTCACGAACGTTAAACCCATTTGGTCGCGAATGCGTGATTTATTAGGTGATGTCAACAACCAGTTGCCAGTAAATGCTTCATCACCGCTACTAGATGACGAGCGTGGCTATGCTTATACTCGTATCTTATCGCTTAACGCCAATGACGATATAACCACATTAGCAACGGTTAATCGCTATGCAAAAGAACTGCAAAATCAATTGCGTAATGTTTCGGGTGTGGAGTTGGTGCATTTTTTTGGCCAAGTTGATGAGGAAATTTTAGTTGCGGTTGATCAACAAAAAGCCAGTTTAGCCGGTATTCCTTTAGCGCATATTCATGCAGCTATTCAAGGTGCAGATGCAAAAGTAGCCGCTGGTACCCTTACAAATGACAAATCGCAAATGCAAATTGAAGTGACCGGTGCGTTTGACTCGATTGCTCGCATTGGCGCAATTCCACTAAGTAGTAATCAAAATGCAGGGCAATATCAACTCTCTGATGTAGCCCAAATTACTCGCTCAGTAAAAACACCCGTGAACGAAATTGCATTAATTGATGGAAAACCCGGTATTTATATTGCGATCCGCATGTTACCAAACTTGCGTATCGATACTTTTTCTAAGCGTGTTGATGTCGCCATCGATAACTTTAGCCAAGACTTACCAAGCCAAATTTTACTCCAAGATATTTTTGATCAACGCGGTTATACCCAAACTCGTTTATCCGATTTACTCAGCAATATTACCGTGGGGTTTGTGCTTATTCTAGTGGTACTATTTATCACTTTAGGTTTTAAAGCTGCTCTGGTTGTCGGCACCGCGTTACCTTTAACCGTATTGTTTACGTTAGTAAGTATGCAGCTCTATGGCTTACCTATTCATCAAATGTCGGTTACCGGTTTAGTCGTGGCCCTGGGCATTATGGTTGATAACGCCATTGTGATCACCGATGCTGTTCAGCGCTTTCGCCAACAAGGCCTAACAGCTTTAGCCGCAGTAGAAAAAGCCGTGGCACATTTTTGGCTTCCACTGCTTGGCTCAACTCTAACAACTATTTTAGCGTTTGCACCGATTGTGTTGATGCCAGGTGCTGCAGGAGAGTTTATTGGCGGTATTGCCTTAAGTGTTATTTTTGCCTTAATTGGTTCATACCTGATTTCACACTCTTTAGTGGTGGTATTTGCAGGGCAATTTATCAATAACGAACAGCGTACTGGTATCTTTTATCAAGGTATACGCACACCTAAACTCAGTAAACGCTTTGAAGCAACGTTAAAACGTAGCCTAGAAAAACCAATACTCACTTTACTACTGGTCTTTATACTCCCTGTTGCCGGTTTTTTTGGGGCAGGACAACTCACCGAGCAGTTTTTCCCGCCCTCAGATCGCGATATGTTTCAAATTGAAGTGCATTTTGCCCCTCATGTGAGTATTACATCAACTCGACAAGCCATAGAGAAAATGGATCAACTAATTCGGCAATCTGAAGGTATTGAAAAGCTCGATTGGATGATCGGAACTAATTTCCCAAGCTTTTACTATAATATGCTCCAGCGTAATCGCGGCGCCAATAACTATGCGCAAGCGATGGTAAAAGTAACCGACTTTAAACGTGCCAACGAGTTAATAAAAAGCTTGCAGATACAACTTGATAAAGCATTTCCAAACGCACAAACTTTAGTCAGAAAGCTTGAGCAAGGTCCACCATTCAATGCACCAATTGAAATGCGTATTTATGGCCCAAGCCTAGATACTCTCTCTGAACTGGGCCAACAATTACGCACGCAGCTCATTGCTCATAACGATATAACCCACACCCGTCCAACCTTATTGTCGGGCTCGCCTAAACTATGGTTAAACACCGATGAAGCAGCGCTGACTCATGCAGGATTAAGCCTAAGTAATATGGCAACACAACTACAAAACCAGTTCAATGGTGTCGTGGTCGGCAGTATTATTGATAATACCGAAACCGTTCCCGTACGTGTTAGAGTTGCAGATAAGCGCCGAGATGATATTAGCTCGCTATTTAGTACGCAGTTAAATACGCCAGCTAGTTCAAACAAAATAGATACTGCACAACCGCTAGTGGTTGAATCATTTGCCAGTGCAACACTGAGCCCTTCTCGTGGCTCTATCGCTCGCCGTGACGGTGAACGTGTTAATATTATCGAAGCTTATTTAGCAACTGGCGTATTACCGCAAACCGTACTGAATGAAGTGACCGCCACCATTGCACAATCAGGCTTTGTATTACCCCATGGCTACAGATTAGAGCTCGGTGGTGAGTCGCAAAAACGCAACGAAGCGGTTAGTAAATTGCTTGGCCAAGTGGGGATTATTGTCGTGTTATTGATCACCGTACTGGTGATGTCATTTAATTCATTTACCACCACAGGGCTAATCTTAATAAACGCCCTGCAAGCTGCAATGCTGGGCTTGCTCAGTGTATTTATTGCTGGCTACCCGTTTGGTTTTACTGTGATCATTGGTTTATTGGGCTTAATGGGACTGGCCATAAATGCCGCCATTGTCATTTTATCAGAGTTAAATTCACTGCAAGCCCTCACTGATAAAAACAAAATCGTTGCCGCTGTGATGACTTGCTCACGCCATATCAGCTCCACTACCATCACCACCGTTGGTGGCTTTTTACCACTCATACTCGCCGGCGGAGGTTTTTGGCCTCCGTTTGCCGTCGCTATCGCAGGTGGTACTGTATTAACCACTGTGTTGTCATTTTATTTTGTTCCTGTGGCATATTATTTAGTATCAAAACGCACGCTACGCACAAAAAAACATGGAATTAACGCACACTAGTAAATTTAAATTAATATCTTTATTTTTAAATTATAAAACATCATTGATATAATATTTTTATGAGGTATGATTACTTTAAATAAGAGGAACATCATGTTTATATTAATATCTCACCCACAAAAAACAAATCTCACCTTCGACATTTAAGCCGAGTGTAACTCTTACACTCGGCAGTCTCACTGTATTATTTTAAATTTAAGTTCGGTTCAGTTTTCGTGGAGATTTAGTCCGTGTTTGCTTTTCTGTTCGGGTACAAAACCCCTGCTTTTTATAAGTATAAAAACTATTTAAGCCAAAGTTCAGCATTTTTACATCCGCTGAAACTCGCGCATGTGTTGCAAAAAATAGAGTATTCACAACGACCTTGGTCAAAGTTTAGCCCACATGTACAAATTGGCTGTACCGTAGTCATCCAGCATACTGATACGGGTTATAAACGCCGTATAAGCTTAGTTCCGGCTACAGAAAAGGGGCTATGTAATAATGTTGTGTCATTACACTCTTCTATAGGTACTGATCTTTTAGGACATAAAATAGGTCACATTTTTGAGTGTAAAGAATATGGATGTTTTCACTCTTGGCAAATATTAGCAATTAATAGTAAGGAGAATTATATAGAGTAAATCATTTCAATTTTTATTTATTAATTTTTATATATTTAATTGGAGTTATTTATAATGAGTAAAGAAAAAGCTAAAAAACCAGCAAAAATGACGTTAAAAGAAAAGCGAAAAATACGTAAAGAGAAAACAAAGACAACCGAAAAGTAAAGAGTTGTCACTTTACATATAACGTTTCATGGAAACCTTAATAAAGTCCAAAGCTCGGCATTATAAAAATGTCGGGCTTTTATCGTTTAAATATATTAATAAAAAAGGCCTCAATAAAGACCTTTGTTATAGATGAAGTTTAAATAAATCTGAATTAGCTACTGTATTGTTGGCACGGTAATAATTGATACAGAGCCTAGCGGATCTACGTTATAGTCTTCACTCGGTTCGCCTTCGTCAGCGGTGATGATTAATTTACCATCGGGACTGAAAGTTACCATATCTGGCAGTGCTCCGACCGCAGATATCATTTCAAGCTCATAACTACTCGTGTTAAACATAGCAACAACGCCAGTATCAGTTTTCACGCCTGACTCGATCGCAGCGGCAAGTTTTCCGTTTGATACTGCGACAGAATTAACACCTGCACCGTAATAGCTAATATCAATTGCGCCAAGTGTTGCAATGTTATTTGGGTTAGCAAAATCAATCACTTCAATACGAGGAGCGTTAAGCAAGCTGCCGTTATTTACTACGAATAAACGTTTTGTTTGTGCATCATAAGCCGTGATCTCTGCGGCGCCTTCACCACCTTCAATTAACAAGCGTGATGCAAAATCAAACTTGCCTTCGTTGTTTTCACTATAGACGGTGATATTACCACTGTCTTCGTTTGCAACTACCAGCTGCGCTTTTGACGTTGGGCTTTGATCAGCGGTTATAAATAACACCCCTTCTGGCGCATAATCACCTTGGGTAACGAGCATTTGCACAAAACTTACGGCATTAACATCACTAATATCATATACTGCAACCGCATCAGCACGCTCTAAAGCAATAAATGCATAGCGCTTATTGGCAACCATACCTGTTGTTACACTCTCAGGCTCAGTGCCTTTCGCATCACTGCGACCATCTGGGTAAACGCCGGCTTTATTAGCTTCAAAGGCAAGTGATGAACCACTATCAAACACCTGCTCCCCGGTATCACCATTGAAGATTGAGAATGAACGTGCACCAAAACTATAGAGTTTATTATGACTTGATGCTGCAGTATCAGAATCAACATATTGCGATACTAATAAACGCCCTAATTCGACGTTGTTTTGTAATATACTTACGTCTGTAAATACCGACTCATCAAGCACGATATCTGCAACTTTCTCACCTTCAGCGAAGTTGCTAAACCAGTCACGTATATCCCCCTCGTTGGCAGTTAAAACGTAATCTATGCCATCTTGTGTAAATGTTGCGATGCCATCAGGTTGATACATACCCACTACGTTTGCGCGGGTTTGTAGTTTGATCATATTATCTTTATCACTGGCATCGATTTCATTGCCAGCCATACCATAATCTTTAAAGCCCAGCGGAAAAATATCAGTGATAGTTTTCGTGGTTAAGTCTATTTTTGCAAGGCCGTTATTCTCTTGCAATGACACCCATGCAGTGCTTGAATCAGCTGATACGGCGACATACTCAGGCTCAACGTCTGCAGCTAAATCTGCACCTTTACCAAATACTCGGAAGCCTTTGCTTTCAAGAGCCGCTTCTTGATCATTAAATGATGTGAAATTTAATGTAGTTGCAGCACCCACATGCATAGGAGTTTTGAAGTTTTTACGTCCAGGGCTGGCATAAAGTTGTGGCGCATTCTCATCAACAAGCTCTATAAATTCCATACCATCAGGAAAACGGCCATAACTATTAACATGGAAATCGCCATAACTGACTTGTTGATGCACTTGGCCTTGGTATTTTAGTTTAATGGTTTCGCCTTTGCCTAAGCCAAAGTCTTCATTATCATTTAAAATAGCCGTTGCGGGTGCACCGTTAGGTAACTGAGCACCCGTAACTAAATTCGGCAATAATACAATAAAGCCGTGGCCAGGAATTTCTGTACCTGCAGGGATAGTTAAACCCGCTTGGTTATTCGCTTCACGGTCTAAATCAACTAACTCCCACTCATTAGCTGCAAAAACAAATGGTTCAGAAGATGTGTTGTACAGCTCAACAAAATCAAAATCGGCGTCATCACGGCCTTTTGAAACCACTTCATTGATCACAATATTAGCGGCAGTTGCACCATCAACCGGCGCTGGTAATTTATTGGCAGCACCAGGCGTTGGCGCGAGCGCTTCATCTTGAGTGTGCCAATTACCACCATCTGGTAAACGCCCCCATGTAGACACATGGCTACCATCACTCCAATGTGCGCTATCTACAATTTGATTGTTGTGCACCAGTAATGCGGTGTCGCCTTTACCTAAACCAAAATCAGTATCGCCAGCAGTGGCAACTAAAGTATCTGTTGGTGCATCAAATGGAATGCTAGTTTGGTCTGTGGCAATCACTAAAAACCCACCTGCAGCGATGGTTGTACCTTGTGGAATTTTAATGCCCGGCTCTTTATCAATCTCAAAGCCTTTTAAATCATTTACTGCCCAATTAGCGTCACTAAAGGTAAATGCTTGTTCAGAGTTATTAAACAACTCAATAAAATCATAACCGCCTTCATTTGAACGCACCTCGTTGATCACCACTTGCCCTGCTGATGGTGTCTCAGTAATTTGGCTAAATGTTGCAGTAACCTCTTTATGGTTATTCATTGTAAGAGTTAAAGAAGTCGCGCTATAGTCTGCGTTACCAATATCGCCAGACCATGAAACAAATTTATATCCTTGTGCAGCCTGAGCGTTTAGCATAACAATAGCACCTTGCTCATAATCAGCACGCTCTGGACTTATTACTACGTTTCCAGCACTTTGCTCTGTGATATTTAATATCAGTTGGTAACGCAAAGGCTCTAAATCATTATCATCATCTGCTAGCTCACAGCCACTTAATAGACCTAGCATTAATAAGCTGCCTACTATCGGTTTCAATTTCATCACATTTCCTTGGTATCGTTTTAGTTTTAATTAATCACGATACCCTAAAGCGTAATATTGACAGCTAGATGTAATTATCATGTCAATGGGATGACATTGCGAACGAGAATAAACTATAAAATCATGATTTAATTTATAATTCACCTCATTCTAAATAACCAAAATTCAGACGTGCAGGTAGTAATTTCCAACTCTAACTACGTTGAATTTACTTGCCGTTGCTCTCTAACTAATAGCTGTAGTGATGTACTGAACATCAGATTGTAACTCTGCGCAATAGAAAAAATTTATAAAATGCTTAAAATTGTGAGGGACACTTTTTGGCATAAAAAGCGCAGCATAATCCGCGCTTTCAATTTACTCTGATACAGAAGGTTCAGTATTTGCTTGAGCATCGCTTACAGGTGCTTCGTCACTTAACAAGTACTTTTCGAGCCATTGCTCTTGCTCCCAAAGCACATGCAGTAAACTCTTGCGAGCACGGTAGCCGTGAGCTTCGTAAGGTAACATCACTAAACGCGCTTCTTTACCTAAACCTTTGAGCGCAGCGAACATACGCTCGCTTTGCATCGGGAAGGTGCCGTGAGATTAAGGGTGGGTCTTCATCCCCATATAATTAAATTAACAAGCGCGGCATAAACCGCGCTTTGAATTTATTCTGTTAAAGAAGGCTCAGTATTTACTTGAGCATCGCTTGCAGGAGCTTCGTCACTTAACAAGTATTTCTCCAGCCACTGCTCTTGTTCCCAAAGCACATGCAGTAAACTCTTGCGAGCACGGTAGCCGTGAGCTTCGTAAGGTAACATCACTAAACGCGCTTCTTTACCTAAACCTTTTAGCGCAGCGTACATACGCTCGCTTTGCATTGGGAAGGTGCCGTGAGGTTAAGGGTG